>CANJKA010000072.1 GCA_947474675.1 Flavobacteriales bacterium | reverse complement strand
CAATTATAGAAATTGGATTTGCAAAGTTTACAGTCCAGCCCATTATTTTATTTCTTTTTGGTGGAAAAATTCTTTTGTCTTCTTTGTTGTAATATAGCCATCGCCATTTCCAATTGTTCGGGTCTTTATGCCAATTATCTAATGTTTCCTTTGTTGGTTTCTCGTCTGTTGTCATAATTTAATTTCAGTTTGTGAGGTGTCTCGATAAAATTTCTGTTTTAGCTCCCTAATAGATTAGACTCGTATTAACAAAGTTAAATTAATTAACTTTAAACTATAAGTGTAAAAAACTAAAATTAGAAGTAAATTAAAGATTGTTCAGGTTTAGAATAAGTCGGCTTTGCAGAAACATCTTCTATATTATCATTTATTATCGCTATCGTTTGTTTTTGAATTTCTTACAAGTTTAATAGCTATTTTTCCCAATTGATCATTCAAGTTGTCAATGGTTGCTTTCGCATCTGAGATGTTCATTTGTGGTTTCATATGTTCAACTAAAATTAAAGTTGTCCATAACTCACATACACTCCGTTCTTTAGAACACTCTTTACAATTCTTAATTTCATCAATTTCAAAATTGATATCCTCAAAATTTCTGCCTTCAGTTAATACTTTTAAAATTTCATCATAATGTGGACACTCTTGAAAATTCATATTATTTATTTTTAGGTTTTTGTTGTTGTTTATGCTTGCCACTTAAGGTTTGTGTTTAGTCGATGTTACCTTGTATCGCCCCTGCGGCAAGGGAATATTGCTTACACGCTTATAGCAGTTGACTTATTTCATCATCAATGAGTATTTTTTAACTTATCCAAGGGTAAAAAGTCCAAATTGGTTTGACGACATAAATATTTTAATATTCGATCCCGTACATTTAGCCACTATAATAGTTTCCAACCCCATTGTTTCTTTTCTTTGTTATATGATTTCATAGCCACGCCTTTAAAAACCCCTCCATTTGTAAGGTTATTTTTCGTGATAATTGATGGATGTATAAATACATTATTAATAAATCCAAAAGATTTCTTATCCTGTATTCTTAATTCTCCCTCCACTTCTTTCATAAACTGAACCTTAAATTCTTCATTTATTATAGGAGTAACAGTATAAAACTGACAAAGTCCTTCATTACTTAACGATTGGAATCTTACTTTCAATATATCCCCAACCTTTACATTCTTTAAAAATCGATCATATTTAAAAAAGCCGAATTTTGTTTCAGATGCAATGAAATTTAATATTTTTCTGTCCGAATTAACAAATTCAACAATAATATTTTCCTCTGGCACATCACTAAATAATAATCCTTCAGCTACACCAGTATATTCTTTATAAAACTCTAAATTAGAAGATTTACTTGTAGCAGTTCTATACCAATCTTCATTTTGCCAACTAACTACTTCATTAGGGATTCTGAATCCATTTGCAATCTTAGATTTAACTAATATTTCAATTTCTGTTTTCGCCTCATTAAAAAATTCTTTTTGAATAAATGCCGCTGCCATCCTTTGACGAAGATTTACTAACATTTCCTCTGGGCTTTTACAACTCAAAGCTTTGCAATAACAGGCAAATACTTTTTCAGGTTCAGTCTTAAATGCTTCACTAAATATATCCCAAACCCAGAAATCATTTTTCTTCTTTTTTGCAAAAGGTAACAATGCTGAAAGCATATGTTCGCTATCTCCTAAAGCTAACAATAATTTAGCTTTAAAATAAGGGCCATATGTTATGTCTGGATAATTTTCAACAATTATCTCCAGCTTTGGTAAGAAAGCTACAACTTTATCTTTATTAAATCCAATAACCCCTATAGGAGTATGAATGTTTAGTAAATGTTTGGAATATGATATATACGCTTGTTCAACAATGGACATTATATCCTTGCCATTAGCCATTTTTTCCTTTAGATAATTCTCTTCTAAAAAGTTATCAAAGTCCCACCAATCTGCAAATTCAATATAACGAGAAGATTCTTTCATTCCCTTTTGGAACGCACTAAATAAAACAGAATACCATTTCGACTTTCTTTTTAAAGGTAGATCTTTTATTGCATCGAATAATCTGTGTAGTTTATTTTGATCAATTGGAGTAGCTGAATTTATTGAACGAGCGGCTTTCGAAATTACAACTGAAATAGTATCAAAAAACATGTCCTCAATAATTGGAAGTTCTAAACGTTTGACTTCTTCAATTTTCAAAAGAAAAGAATCCAAATCTAAAGCAGCAGCATCCAATTGAGAATAAAGCACCCAACTCAAATTTCGTTTTGCCCAAATATTAGAAGTGTCAACTTCTAATTCGGCTAATGCCATAGCATAAGCTTCATCAATCTTTCCCGCCTGACGGAGTTCTTTTATTTCTTTAGCTGGCATATTCAGTAAGTTTTAAAA
Organism: Flavobacteriales bacterium; assembly: GCA_947474675.1. Lineage (GTDB taxonomy): Bacteria > Bacteroidota > Bacteroidia > Flavobacteriales_D > Crocinitomicaceae > CAIUKX01. The sequence goes on along the minus strand of CANJKA010000072.1, from coordinate 18,338 downwards.
TTAAATTATTTAATTTATTATCATTTATGCAGTTATAAGATTTTGGCATTGCTGTAGTTAGCTTTCCTTTATCGTTATAATAAAATTGAATATATGAACAAATAGAATCTGTAATCAAATAATAATTAATATAAAACTGTTTTCCTTTTTGCACATTGGTTATGGTAACTTCTAATTCCATACAGCATTCTTGAATCATCGAATGCAATTCAGAAAGATATTCAATTTCCGCCTCATAAGCGTAAGTATAAATATAATTAACTTTTTTATTAAATAATATCTCAAGGTCTTTTTCTATATTATTACCATTAGGGTTAATTACTTTAAATACATCTGTGAAATGTCCTGAATTTTTATGACTTGCTTGAATAATTATTAGGGAATCATCAATTGAAATTGTATAACGCTCTAAACGCGTGCCTATAGATTCAACCTTTATAATATTGTAAGGGGTGTTTTCAAGTTTCTCAAAAATCTCCCAGTATTTTGCACTTTTACATTTATGTTGCGTAGCAAAATGAAATGGCGAAATTAGGACATTATCAAAATTTAATGCATCGTTTGAAAGTGTTCCTATATTGCCAATTGACGAAAATTTAAATCCATCTAATTTACCAAAATGTGGAGCATTGAATGCAAAAACAGTATTAACTCCTCGTGTTGTGGCAGTATAACACCATCTTAATGGATCTTTTTTTAAACTTATCCTGCCTGAATAATCTACAAACACTTTGTCCCATTCGCCACCTTGCGACTTATGGCATGTAATTGCATAGCCAAATTTTACTTTCAACGCATTATAAAAAGGGTCGTTTTTTAATTCTTTTCTGAATTCACCTGATCCAACTTTATAGAAATTTCTGCCAGATTCTTTATTAAGATTTTGTTTAGTTTTAAATCGCATCACAAAATTAACGTATAACGCTTTCATTTCATCTAAACTCAAGTCTCTATTCATTGAATGCAAGAGTGAATCAATAATATAGCAATTTATATCTTCTGAATGGCTAGGAATACGAATAGTTATTTGTCTAAAATGAAGTTGAATATTTAATTTTTTATTGAATTGTTTATTTTGAATAGGTGCCGATTGTAATATCAATTCAGAACTTACACCAATTACCTTAGCAAAGTCACCATTAAATAATTCAATGCCATAAGTATGATAGTTATTATTATTAATTAATAAAAGATCACCAACTTCAATATTTTTTTTTCCAGGAAATATTCTTTCCCTTATTGCTACATTGTATTGATAACATTGTGAATTGGAATACGAAATAATTGCACCATTTCCTATTTCTGGAACAGGAAATATTTCAATATATTTTTCAATTATTTCAGATGAATTGATTTTAATAAAGGATTCATTATCATATTTTAATGCCAGCTCATCTCTATTTTCTTTAGTTATTAAACCTCTAATTAAATTTGCGTTTTCTAGGATAAGGTTGTCACCTTGACGCATTACTTGTTTCATTTCAGTTTCTACAACTGTGTAACCTAATGAATTTAAGTAATTAGATTCAAGGGCATAGGAATTACTATCTGTTATCGGTGGCAACTGAGCAGGATCTCCAACAAATATGATTTTGTTATTATTAGATTTAACTCTTGCAAATGTTAACAGGTCATTTAATAAATTATTTGTTCCGAAGGTGAATAATTCATTTTTTGATTCTTTTGCTGAAATCATAGAAGCCTCGTCTATAATTAAAATATTATTATTTAGATCATTTTGATTTACCGGAAAATGATAATGAAAAGAATGTTCAGCTTCAATTTCCGAATCTTTATTAACAGATTCTAATTTATCAAAATTATAAATTGAACTATGTATAGTTTGCCCTTTGCCAGTTTTGTCTCTCAGTATTTTAGCTGCCCTCCCTGTAGGAGCCATTAATACATAATTCCTATTTTCTTTTTCAAGACAATCAATTAGAATTTTTATTATGGTTGTTTTACCACTACCTGCATATCCTTTAAGCAAAAACACCTGCACTGAGTCTTCTAAAAACAAGTCTAACTTAGTTAGAGCAGTTTCTTGGTCCTGACTTAGACTTAGATATTTTAAGTGATTGAATATGCTCATGTCTTTTAATTTCTATGCAAATATTGTATTCAATTGTGCATTGCAACTGCACTCATAAATTTTTCAAAAGTTTAGTACATACCTCAAATATTTTATCAATATTATCTTTTTCAATAACTGCAATTACCCTTTGATCGATAAGATTTGGATGATTAAATTTATTTCTTAATTCAACAATTTTAATAGGATTTATATCATCAATCCCTGATAAAGAAATCAAGTTATGAAATTTTGGATTGTAGGGAATTCTTTTTTCACTCGAAATCAAATCATCTCCAGCTGCAACTTGCATATATTGATTTCCTTCAAAATCCTTTAAAAAATCGTAATTAGACCGAAATTGAAATTTATAGCCACTCTTTGATTCCCCATACTTATTCGTGTAATTTACTTTATGAGGGGTATCTTCATTTATCATTTGTTTAGATATTGCTTCTAATATTAAGAAGTAGTAAATAAAAGCGGAATCAAACGAAAATCTTTTGTTACTGTTTATCAACGAATCAAACCCTAATTGCAGAAAAGTGGTAATCGCTCCGGAAAAATCCCTATCAAGAATGTGTTTTTTTCTTTGGGCTTCTAAATGATCAATCACCGAAATTGTTTTATTCCAAATTGGTTTTAGCCAAGAAGATTTTTTTATACTTGATGTTAGTTTTAGAATCAGACTTTCTATAATTAGATGAATATTTTCGTTACCGTCTTTAAAAATAAAACTATCAACTTCAGCTTCTTGTAAGGCTTGTAAATTCCAGACTTTATTTGTTGCTGAAAATGCAATTACTTGAATGCCAGGATTTCTCTTTTTGATCTCTTTTAAGAGTTTAATACTTGTAATTTGTTCGGACTTCTTATTTTCAAAATCGGATGAATTTAGCCTAAAATCAAGAATTACAACATCGATATTATCCGTAAATATTTTATCAATTGCTTTTTCAATTATTTCATCACTACTTAGTCTTTTAAAATCAACCCTTAAACAATCACTATAAATATTATTCAAGTCACTTAATAGGAATGCAAATATTTCATTCCACCCCTTTTCTGCTTCATCATCAATTAGTAAAACTCTAGGTTTACCATCAGCATTAATTTTTAATTTGGTCGTAGATATTATATCTCGATTGGATATAGGATGAATAGTTCTTAAATATTTGAAATATAAATTATATTGAACATTTTGAAATACTTTCTTTAACTCTTCATTTTCGCTGCATCCAATTGTTTTCGCCCATTGATGTATAGCCCATTCGTTTGCGATCGAGTGAGAATCGGTATAATTCAATGGAGGGTCTAATCTTAGCTTTATCATTTCTTTTGAGAGTTCCTCAGGTTTAAATGAATCAAAATATTTATTTGCAGCATTTCCGAAGGCTTTTTTACTATATGGTACTAATTGAATGTTTTTCGTTTTGAGAATATTAAAGTATTCGTGTTCCAATAAATAATTAAGTCCAACAAAACTGTAAATGAAAATAGGAATAAATTGATTTATGCAATTTGTACATCTTATTTCAGCTGCTAATCTTAGACCATTGAAATCAGACAATGAACTCCCAAAACATAATGGGACGAAAATACCTTTATATTTTGTGTTTGATAAATTTTCTTCAATTTTTTCGTGTAATCCAAATTGAGAATCTTTGTTGAAAATTGTAGTATTATTTTCACTAATCGGATTAACATCTAACTTTGATCTAAAAAAGAAGTAATCATTAATTTCGTTTGTAAGATTCAAACTATCTTCAATAAATAATCGATTAGATTTGTTTAGCTCTTCTAGCAAGAAAGGCTCAATATCTGGATTAGATCCGTACAACAAGTACTTTAAATTATATTCATTACTATTTTGAAATTTTTTTAAGAAAATTTCTAAATTATTGTATAGAATATGAACTGGTATACTAGCTGATGTATTATTTTCATTTAGCTTTCGTTCAGAGTTCGAACCACTAAAAATCAAATAATATCTTGTTGAATTTGTTTTAGATGATTCTTCAAGTTTATTTCTAATGTCATTAACATCATTAGCTTGCTTGTTTTCAAAATTTTCAAAAAAAGATTCATGAAATAAGATAACATTATTTTCATTTCTAAAAAGCTCATTTCTCAGGTCATCTGTTATTTCAGATAATCTATATATAGGCTGAATAAAGTCTTTATATTCTTCAAATTTATCATTACTCCAACCTGAATCTTGTTGTCTTTTTTGATTATCGTCTATTAAGTAAATCATTTCTTTAAAATTAGTAAGTATTTAACGCCATCAAAAAAGGGTATTGATTCCGCTTTTCTTTTTTTACCATCCCATAAATTCACTTCATAATTTTGATTGTCTTCGAATTTTGCTTGAATAAGTAAATCACATAATCCATTAATTTGCTTTTCAATCAATGGAAGCATACTATTTCCGAATGGTCGTTCAATAGTGTCTGAAATAGATTTTTTCCAAATAGTATTCAATTGATGAATTGAAAGTACCTTCTTTGGGCCTTCCTCGTAATAAGAAATCTCAATTTCTTGATGATTTAGGTTACTATTCTCTTTAATTAAATCAATAATTTTTGAATATGCTTGGAATAGTTTATCAACGTCGGTAAATAAGTTTAAAGTTTGTGAGAAATTAATAAATTTGATATTAGCCCATTCTTTGTATTTATAATCTGTATTTCTTTTTTCTAAAATGTTTTGAAGTGAATTATCCTCTTTTATATGCCAAAGTGATTTAAAAAATAAAACTAATTCACTAAATTTTCGGATGTTTTTGTTAGTTAACTTTGATATAAACGGTTTTTCTAATGGATAGCCTTCATTGCCCATAGCCTCAATTAAACTATCTTCTGGATTTGGAACGATGTTATGATTTTTATTCGCCCAGTCTTCTAAATTTTTATTACTCCAACTATCTTTAACATTTTGACTTGACCATGAACCTTCACCTGTTAAATAGTTTTTAATTAACATATACATTTTCGTAGTAAATTTTTCTTTTTCAGCTAATTCATTAAAATTTAGTTTAATTAATTCTAAATGTTTTATATAATCATATTTATCACTACCACTTTGATGTAGTATAACTTCAATGTTTGCATTTGACATTGGGTGGCATGTCGTTTTTAAAATAGGATTCTGATTATATGCTAGTAGGGCATTATATAGGTTTAATGGATCTATATATTTAGGCAGATTTTGAGGTTCATCTGGTTTTTCAGGAGTAATAGTAGTGTTGCCCGGAGGATTATCATTAAATATGATTTCTTCAATTTTTTTTACACGTTCCTCTAATGTTCCTTCGAGGCTGATCTCTCTTGAAGCAAGTTCCAATATTCTTTCTCGTTGATTTTGATTGATTTTTTTATCTTCGAGAAGTTCCTTTATGAAATCATATTTATCTTTCGCCATAATTAATTATTTCGATTTTTATAATAATCCATAGCTTCATTAATTCCATGAGTTTCCCAAACATTCAAAAGTTCATCTATTGGGTTAATATTGCCCACTAAAGCAGCAAATCTGTCCTTCAACTTTAAATACAACTCATTATCCGCACCCTTAACCATTTTCAGGTAATCAAGTTTGCCGGAAATAACATTGGCCATATCTGGCTTGCCATTCTTTACATGGCCTTTGTCGGCAATGTATTGCTGTAAAAAGAATCCTGTGGCTCTTTCGTAACCATATCTTTCCCAGTAATACAGCCACATACGCAATTGTTTGATGTATCGCTGCTGCACATTGACTTTTTCATTCACCAACAAGCCGGTTACTTCTTTACGGTAACCATCTTTTTGCAAACGGGTTTTGCTTTCTTTAATGTGAAAGTTTTGCTCAGCAATTATCCTGTGTAATTCTTTTAAAAAATCACTATCTGCCTGATACACGTTGTGCATGGAGCTAAAAGTGATGTCATCGGCATAACGGCTGTATTTTAGGCCAAAACGTTTTGCTACTCCTGACAATCGATGATCTAACTTTTGGCATATAATATTTGTAATTACTGGAGAGGTAGGCGCACCCTGGGGTAATACATTTCGTTTTACCTTTTCCCATTCGCCAGTTTCGGTTTTGCGTTCTACTTCCATTTGGGTACAGCACAAAGATGCAATGATATTGGCAAGATCTAAACGACTTTGACTTGGTATTTTATTTGTTAATATAAGCTTTTCTTTATTTATAATATCATATTTATCCGTGCCAAAATCATTAGCTAAAAAAATAGTTCCGTTTGGTGTATTAATAAAAAATTTACCATTATTTATATAAACACGAACAGGTTCTTCGGTTTTCAAATGTTCCTTTTTGAAATCCACCCACTTCATATATTGTGGCTCAAGAGAAGATGCTTTATTTAGATTAAATGGTTTCAGCTGGAAGCATTTCCATACTCTAGCCTGATCAATTGAAGGAAAGAAATCTTTCAAATCTATATTGTAAACATATTTACTACCAACATGCAATTTGGCATTATCTACTATTGACCTATCTCTCACAAAACCCATAGCGGCATTGTGTGGTTCGTAAACGCATTCCAAAACAAAACTCAACGTTTTTTGCAAAGACTTTAGCCCTTTAACCGGTGCATGTATAGAGCGTTCAGCACCTGATTTTTTCTTTATTTTAAATTCAGCATACCGCTTTTTCCCAGGTTTTGGATTGGCATACCAGGTGAGCTGTTTTAATTCAAATGGAACAGCCTTATCACCATAGACTAGTGGTTTCGCTTTGTTCAATACATGAAGTAAATCTTCCCTGGACTGCATTTGTTCAAAGGCAGTTCTGATTTGGTCGATATGTGCTTGATCGAGTTTCATAATTATTTAAAAAAGGTTCAATGAAGCCTGCTGTGTTATTCTTTGTTTATAAACTCAACTTATATTTATTATCAAGACTTATAAAGGGAGAAAAAAAATAAGTTGGGTAATATAAATTATAATATAAATAATAATATTTCAATATTTAATTCTTACAGCTTTCAGCTATATCTTTCAAATAACCAAGAAACATTCATCCCGAATTAATCCGGAACACCAACCGATTTAAAATTATTTTGCAATAATCTCCAGTTGGCACAAATCAATATTTTACAGCAGGCTTTCAAAGAACATATGCAAATTAACAATTATTTTGTGCATTTTATCTGCACAACAAACATTTTTTTATTTAACTATAACATTTGTGGGCGACTTATTTATCCTAATATTTAAAAAATTAGTTTTCATTTCTTATTTTTATTTAACACAAAATTAATTTCTATTTGTGCAATTGTTCTGCATAGCAATTTACTCTTTGAGTTTTGTTAAAAAATCAAATACAAATTCATCTATATATAACTTCTTGTTAAGAATTAGGCTTTGATCTTTATTTATAAAATCGCTACATTCAAACATATCATTGATAGTTCCCTTTTCAGTGTCAACAATAATACTGATGTAGTTGAAGCTATAATCTCCAACAAATGTATATCCTATTTTATCCTTATAGCAACTATTGCATTTGCCTTGGTAGGGTATTAGAGAAGAATCTCCTGACTCATTAAATATTTGAAAAACACGTTCTAATTTGGATAGGAACTTATCCTTTTCCATATCCTGATAGGTCTTTGTTGCATCTAAAAAGGCTTCAATCATTTCAATATCCATTTGCGTAATAAAATACTTTATCGCCTCCTCTTGATTATTGATATTATATTTTTTAGTGGCCATTGTAGTTGATTTTAATTGTTTATTTAATCTTATTGCTTCTGATACAAAATTATCGTAATATTGTGCAATACATCTGCACAGCAAAATGGCAACAAATAAACATGCTCAAATACGTTATAAGGTTTTAGACAGTTGCTTTCGAAATACGGGACGAAATTACACCTTTGAAGACCTAATGGACGCTTGTAATGACGCTTTAGCTGAAATAGACCCAAAAAGTGGGGGAATATCAGTTAGAACGCTCCGCGATGATATTGCATTTATAGAGAGTGATGCGGGTTGGTCTGCAGATATTGAACGAGTGAAAGCTGGAAAGAAAAGTTACTATCGTTATAGAGATCCGAATTTTTCCATTAACAATCAACCCTTAAATCAAACAGAGTTAACTCAAATAAATTCTGCGCTTGAAATTATTAGCAGATTTAATGGAATGCCACAGTTTGCTTGGGTAAATGAGATTGTGACAAAAATTAACAATGGGTTTGAAATTCAAGATGACTCCTCAAGTATTATTAGTTTTGATTCTAATCAGTATTTAAAAGGGATTGAACATTTAGGCGACTTGTTTAATGCTATCAATAGTAGCAAGGCAATTAAAATGGTGTACAGGCCCTTTAAATCGAACCATGACATTGATTTAGTTTTACATCCTTATTATTTAAAGCAATACAATAACCGTTGGTTTTTATTTGGATTGAATGATAAATACAAGAGTATATCTAATATGGCTCTTGATAGGATTGTTAGTTTTGAAACTATCACGCTTAAGTTCATTAAAAATAAATCAATTAATTTCAATGAATACTTTGAAGACATAATTGGTGTTACCATGCCGGATAAGGGAAACTTGGCTAAAATTGAATTGCTGTTTACTAATGAAGAAGCTCCTTATGTTTTAACCAAACCTATACACGGGTCGCAGATAAAGAAAAAGCATGATGAAAATGGTTTAATTTTAACTATAGAAGTGATTCCGAATATTGAGTTTGAAAAATTGATTCTTTCTTTTGGAGATAAAGTAAAAGTAATGAGTCCGAAGAAAATTTCAGATTTATTTAAATCAAAGTATATTAGTGCAGCAAAACTTTATTGATTAAAAAAAAAATGGCTTAAAAAATGGACAATAAAATAGAAGTTGTCAACAAGAAAAATGATTGCTGAAATGTAAAAAGGCTAATATCTTTTTTTAATCCATTTAGTTGCTGTGATGCGTTCGTTCAATTATTAACTAAAAGAATTACAGTTTTACGTTAAAGGTTAAATAATCATTTAATAATTTATAAAAATGGTTGTTTGAAACAGAACACATTCTTTCTGAAATCCAAAATAAATTTGGGCATAAACCTTTAGAGATTGATAAGTTGAGTTGATCAAAATCAACTGTCATTAAGCAAAATGTTGATTAGATTCGCAGGTGTTTATATTCGCACTTCACCTCGCCGTTTTTTTACTTTTCCGCGCTAGTATCGTCAAGCTCTTTCAATATTTTATTAACGTCCTCTTCAGTTGTCGTAAGTTTTAATTTACAAATCTTAATTAACTGTGAAGCTCTTTTTACTTTCTGTGATAGTTCGTCAACTGAAATTTCTCCTTTTTCAATTTCTGTAACGATTGTTTGTAATTCGTGAAATGCATCTGAATAATTAATTTGTTCGCTCATTGGTCTATAGGTTTAGATGTTGAATTTACTGTACTTAATATTTGTCCCTCGTGAATAATTGTGCTTAAAATGTCACCTTGTTTAACGTCCTTGAATGCCTTTACTGATTTACCATTTAATAATGTAATACTATAACCTCTTTTGATTACGTTTTTTGGGCTCATATTGTCTATGTTTTTTTCTAAGTTCAGTAGGTCAGCAAACTTATTTTTGAAAATGATTTTTGAGCCATTCAAGATTTGCTGTGTCTTTTGATTAACTATGAGTGATAGTTGCTTTACATTTGAAATTGTGTCTTTTTTAATACTTTTGCCAAATTGAATTAAAATTAATTTTGAAGAATTGCAAAACGTGGAAGTCCCCTTTATTATTCCATGTTTAATACTGGTGAGATATTCATTTTCGCTCTTAAAAATGAAGATGGATTGATGAAATAGAATTTGAATATTTTCTTTTAATGTGTTTTTGTTAATTAGCAACACATTGCTTGTAACTGATCGAAAAAGTTTGACTTCTGTCTGAAATTTTGCTTTTTCATCAATGATTAATCTTCTTGATTTATCAATTATTTTTTCTTCTGCTTTTTGAACAGGAACAGAAAAGTTATGAAATTCTTGAAAAAGAAAATTTGCTAAGTCTGTTGGTGTAATAAAACTCCTATGAGAAACCATCTCTACTATAGTTTCGTTAGTGATGTGTCCTATACCTGCCAAAATAGGAATTGGAAATTCTGCTACGGCTTTTGCAAGTTCATAATTGTTGTAAGAGGATAGTCCTACATCCCCACCTCCGCCACGAATAATTGCAACTGCATCAAAATGCATTCGTACCTTTTTAATTCTATTCAATTGCATTGTCATTTGCTCAAAAATCTTTTCACCTTGTAATATGGAAGGAAAGAGCATATGAAAATATTTATAGCCCCAAGTATTATGGTCAATCTTTCCTAAAAAATCTAAATATCCTTTGCTTGTCTGGACTGAAATAATTGCAATTCTTTGAGGCAGTAAAGGCAGTTTGAGTGCTTTGTTCTTTTTAAAAACTCCTTCGTCTTGAAGTTTTTTAATTGTTTCCTGTTTTTCTCGTTCAAGATCTCCTAATGTAAAACTCGGATCAATGTCAATTATTCTCAATGCCAAACCATACTCTGGATTAAAACCAATTGTAGCTAAAAATAAAATTTTAATCCCATCCTTCAAAGGTTCATTCAAAACTCTCTTGAATGTTGTATTAATTTTAAAAAAGTCATCTTTCCATAAATTACCTTTAAGTTGTGCGACAACTTTCCCATTTTGTTTTTCAACCAGTTCAGGATAACAATGCCCTGATTGGGGAAAAAAGTTCAACTTGTTCATTTCAGCTTTAATCCAATATGAGCTTTTATACCTTTCTGAAATTGTCTTCTGAATACTACGATTCACCTCAGACAAAGTTAATATTTTCTTACCATCTATTTGTTCGGGCATATTTACGATGGATTAGTAATATTTACTTTATTGAAAAATGGAGAAATACATTCTTTAAATCTCGATTCCTTAACAGATTTACCGTTTTTAGCTTGTGTACTAGAGGTAAAAAATAATTTCTTTTTTGATCTTGTCATTGCAACATAAAACGCCCTTGCATCTTCTAAAATACGGTTTCTTTTTTCTTCTTCAGTTGAGTTTGCAAGCGGCCATAACATAGGGTAATTATCATCAGTTGTCTCTGCAACAATTACATTATCAAATTCTAATCCTTTCGCTTTATATACTGTTGAGATTACTACTTTTTCAATTCCAATGTATAAGTCAGATTCTTTAAAATTACGATATTCCGGAATGTATTTGGCAATTTTTTGTTTTAAAGTTAGATGAGCTGATTCTTTGGTGTAAAAAGCTGTGTGCTTTAATAATTTATCTATTTCAGTCATCTCGTCAGCCCAATCTTTCAACCATTTATCCATTTTGGTTTCATCCTTTGGAATAAATTTGTTTTTTATGTAATTTAAATACAATTCTGCAATTTGATTTAATGAAATTGTTTTATCGAACTGACACTCACTTAAAGAATATAGTTCCTTAAATTTTGAATTGAATTTTTCTATGATTGATTTATTAATGGCATTACTTAGGAAGGTTGTTTGATTTTTTTCAATGTTTTCTAAATACTCTGATTGTAGCTTTTTAATTAGTTCTGCAGTAGCTTTTACATCGTCCATTGCGTTATGGGAATTGACACCTTCTAGTTTCAAAAATTCTATGAGTTCCTTTAATTTGTATGAAGGAAAATTCGGATATATTAGCTTTGAAATTGTAATTGAATCGAATTTTTGAGAACAATAGTTTGTAAGATCTGTCCCACAAAAACGTTGAAGATTTGAGTTTAATATTGAATAATCAAAGCCAATATTATGAGCAATTAATATAGAATTCTCACCGATGAATTCTAGAAAGGCTTTTAGTCCTTTTGAATGTGGCACTCCAAATTCGTTTAGGTGTTTCTTTGAAATATGATGTATTGATTCAGACGAGGTAACATCTATTTCAGTATTTATATAAATTTCAAAAGTGTCGATAATTTGACCTTCATAAAGCTTAATTGCGGCAATTTGTATTATATCATCCTTCGCAGTATCAAGACCAGTGGTTTCTGTATCGAAAATAATTATCTCCTTAGATGATAGAATATTGAAGAAATTACCCAACCTAGAAGATTTACCGTTATACTCAATTATATCAATAAGTGTTAATCCTTTTGAAGTTAATTCATTTACAAAATTTCTACTTTCTTTTAAGGTTAAAATTATTTCGAGTTCATATAAGATTCTAGCCCATGATAAACGATCGAGTTCATTTAGAATAATTGAAAGGAATGCCATTAACCCTTTTACGGATTTTCTTCTGAAAACATCGAATCCAGAAATTTTGAAGTGTGGGATTGAGGCTTTTTGCAAAGAGGAACTAATATAATCAGCTGATTTATTGAAACGAACAATGATAGCAGTCTTTTCAGTTTCATTCAAAATATTCGGGATTATTTTTTGCGAAATATAATTTGCTTCGTCATAAATCTTACCTGGAATTTCATACATCATTAAACTTTTTTCTGGTGCACTTTGTTTTAATTCTGGAATTGGAGGTTTCTTCCAAGAAGGTTTCCACTGTGTTTCTGCAAATCTGACATAAATGTCTAATAAATATGAGGGAGACCTGAAGTTCTTTTGTAAATTATGAATAGCATTTTTTGGATTATTCTTAACATTTTTCTCAATATTATGCAGAGAATCTAATTTTGCCCCCATGAAAGAAAAAATAGCTTGTTCATAATCGCCAAAATACACAACGAGTGAATCCGAGGTTACAATTTTTTGAATTATCGCCCATTGCAATGGATTTAAATCCTGAATTTCATCAACTTGTAACCACTTAAACTGTGAAAGTTTTAGTGTGTTATTTGACTGAGTTAAGTGATAATAAGTTAACGTTAAGAGGTCATCAAAATCCAAATAATTATTTTTGACTTTCTCAATATTGTATGCTTCACAAACTTCTTTTGCAATTAACGGTTCTGGTATTTCAGAAGCTTTTGGCTTCAGGAATAATTCATTGGGAAATCCTAATTCCTTTTGTTTTAGATAAGTGGCTAATTTTATTAAAATTGGGTTGTAAACTTGATGATTGTAATTTAAACTACGCTTTAACTCTTCAATTATTTGTTCAGAATCTTCCTCATCTAAAATACTAGTGTTTAAAGGAATAAGGTTATTACGAAATAAAAATAAAGAACAATAGCGATGAATGTTGCCAATAATAATTTCGTTTTCCGGATACTTTTCGAATATTTTATCCTTCATACCTCTTGCAGCTCGCGAAGTAAATGTCAAACAAATAATATCGCTGTCTTTAATTCCAACTTTTTTTGCATTGTATACTCGATGGGCAAGTAATTCTGTCTTGCCACTACCTGGGGGTGCAAGCACTAAGTGTAAACCCTCCTTTATATCGAGAATTTTCTGTTGTTCTTCTGTTGGCTGAAAAATTTTCTTTACCATTTATGTTTAGTGCTATTACTTTTTTATATTAAATCATTCATTTTGTTTTGAAGCGGAACAGTCAAAGAAACTTATTGCTCCATCATGTGTGTTGCAAAACTGTGCCTGAGAGAATTCCAAATGCGTTGGCCTACCATTCATCTTTGTCAGTTTGTATTAGTTCTATTTTTGTTGATTGAGAGAAATATTTTTTAAAAATGCCAAGGCTTTCTTTTATTGCTTGGTATTCTGTATGGCTCGATAATTCTTCCTCTTTGATATCAAAAACTTTGTAGTTTGCTAATACAAAACACTTCTTGATTGCTCGTGTAATTGCAACATTCAATCTGTTAGGACTATAAAAGAAGTCCAAACGTTTCATCGATTCTAACGGATGAGAGTTTGCCATACTATAGATAATATAATTTCTTTGTTGTCCTTGGATACTATCTACAGTGTCAATAAACAAAGTATTAAAATGTTCCTTTGTTAACTTGGAAAATCTGTTTTTTAATGCCCTTCTAATAGTTCTTACTTGCGCTCTATAAGGTGTCACAATCCCTATCTCACTTAGTTTAACCCCATTTTTAGCTAAATCAGAAATTAGATTTGTTACAATTTCTGCTTCAAATTTTGAATCACTAATTCCATCAAACTCATCGTGTAAAAGTAGAATATGTGGCTCATTGTTTAATACATCAGAATGAAATTGACATTCGTAATATTTAGCGTCTATTTCGGTTGTTTTGCTTGATTCTAATTTGTTATTATAAAATAGGTTGTTGGGTATTTTTATTAAAGACTCATTAAGCCTATAAGAAGTGTCTAACAAATTAATATCGTTTGGATAAAATCTTGCTAGTCTACTAAAGATTGATTCAGAGAACATTTCTAATGCTGTATTTTTCGGAACGATGGGGTCTAATTGTTTATGGTCACCAACAAAGATATATTTGATAGACCTTGACATTGCTGCAAGAGATAAAGGAATAGACAGTTGTGAAGCCTCATCAACTATGCAAACATCAAATTCCCAGTCCTTCAAATTTTTTGTTGCATTATAACAAACAGAATAAGGAGTGGCGCCAATTGCAATTCCATTTTGGTTTAATTCTGGACTCGTTATATATTTAGAGTAAGCTAAACTTGATTTAATCGTAATATTTGAATTGTTTGCTATCTCTTTATTTTGTGGTTTTTTTCCTATTTTAATTACTTTACTTTTATTTTCAACCCTTCTAGAAATAGCATTTAAGCAATTGTTTATAGCAGTGTGAGTTGGTGCTGTTACAAAAATCTTTTTACCCTGTCCTAATAAAACCTGTGCAATGTTTGCAATGGTTTCAGTTTTACCTGTTCCTGGCGGACCTTGAATTATGCAAAAATGAGTTGAATATACGGCCTTCGTTAAAGCAGTATTTTGTGAACTATTGAGATATCCTACATGAGTTGAATCAGACTTAAATGTATTGCCAGCCTTGCCATTCAAAAACTTATCTATTCTTGATAGTTTGTCATTATCATTACTCAATACCTCAGTCGTTTTTGTGAGCATTTTTTCTGTTGCATCAGATTTATCCTCATTCAATTCCCAATTAGTAGTTGAATAATCATTTCTGTTAATGTAACAACTGTATTTATGATAGTCTTGAGGTTCTAAAACAAAATTATCAATACTATCTTCTTTTATTTCCATTTTGAAACTATGCACTCGATTGCTTAGAATTACTGTTGAACCCTCTTTGAATTTTGATTTATTTTCATTGCAAATAATTTGAACAGTATTTATATATGATAAAGGAAATTCAATTGTTTCATTCCACTGGCTATAGGGTAATTCTCTAAAATCAAATTTCAATGTAAAGTTTGCCATTGTTACACCTTTAGCTATTTTTTCATTCTGTGACAATGCCATGACTAAGGCATAATCCTCAGCATTTTTTTTGCTCTCTATCTGTATTGCTTGTCTAAATTCATTTAATACTTCCATTATATTTTGTGATTTATTGAATTAAAAATTATTTCGGTTTCATTAATCATTTCGGGCAATTTAATTGTATGATAATTTAAATACTTTTCGTGAAGAACGGCTAGAATCATATCCGATATTACAATATTGTATTTTTTCTCTAAAATGTACTTATACATATTCTGTTGAATACAGTATCTGTAATAACTACAATTAGTCAAATTGGTCAATCCTTCTATTTCAATTTGAAATCCTCTTTTATCCGGTTGATTGGTTCCTTGTACAATCAATTTCTTACTTCGCTTCCAATCAACCATTACATAATTCCCATCGGAACTCTTATAAAGACAATCTACTGTACCTGCTACATTGAATTTGCTGTAGAAAACTTTTTTTTCTGCTTCCGCAAAAATTAATTTTTTTGGAATAATCTTTTCTTTTTCAAAAGCCAAAAAGTATTTGAATTCTTGCAGACTATCATCAAATGGTTTCTTGGTATAATAGTTTTCTATTTGCAAATGAAGTTCAGTTCCCAAAACTGCTGCTTCGTCTCGTAAAGCTTGAAATTCTATAAACAATTCTTCTTCATCTCTATTAAGCTTTTCGGCTTCTCTTTGTATGTATCGAAGTATGTCAAATTGAAAAAATCTTTCAATTAATGTTGTTACTGATATATATTCAGCATTACCTGTTTTGTCATTGGGATGGAAATATTTATGAAGGTCTTTGTCAAATTTTTCCTGAATATCTTTAAAAGGAGTTCTTTGAATATTTGTTTCAATAGCTTCGTATTCTTGTTCATTAACAACAACTTCTTTGTTGCTCATTCTTTTATTAAATGAATGAATTTCTAAATATTTTTCCCTGTAATTATTTAATTGCCATTGAGTACATTGATTTTCATTCCATTGATTTTCTAGTTCACATTTGGGTGCTTTACTAAATTCTTTGTTATATATAGTGTTAATTACATTTTTTATATAGTCAATACATTCGGTTGTTTGTTTATGAACTTGCTTTTCTGTAAATCGGATTACAAGCCAACCACTTTCTGTAAAGAACAAATCACGAATATTGTCTTGTTTAAAATCATCTTCTGCTCTGGAGTTATGTGTAGGATACCTGTAGAAGCCGTCATAAGGTTCGTCAATTTCAACGTCTATATACAAGTTTAGCTTTTTATCAAACAATACAATGTCTGGTTCGTAAGGTTTGCTGTAGTTTGGAATAACCATATGAATGTTGTTCGTTATTTCAATATCATGTATTTGAAGTTTAATTTCATTAAAAAAGTCATTCTCTTTATATCCCTTTTGGTTAGAACGTCCTAATCTTGGAAGTTTCAAAGTACAGTTGTGTTTAGGCATTTTTACAACAGGATATTGATATTGTTCTGCCTGTGCAAAGTGATTATTCGGTGTAAATAATATTCTTAAATTATCTGTCTGTTCCTGATTCTGTTCAGATAAGATGACTTGTTTAGTAATCTCTTGCTTGCTAAGATCTTCAAATGCTTCTCGGTGTTTTACATATTTTTCTTTTAGTGTTGTCTTTTCGTAAGTCTCAATAGGTTCTTCTACACTTATTTTCTCAGCATTAATTAATTGTTTTTTGCTTAGTTTGACTGTCGCCCAATCTTCTTTTATTTCAGTAAAAAACTTGCTCTTTTCCTCTTTGGTTAGTTCGGCAGGGGATTTAACACCATACAGATTTAACTTTCCTAAGAAAAAGTTTCGATATTCTTTTTGTAATTCTGATAGTATTCTTTCTGTCATTAGTTGGAAGCTCTTTGCATTTTTTTTATAATCGCAGTCTGGTTGGTAAAAATAAATGTGATGCAAACGTGAGTCGGGTAGATTCAAACTTACCACTAACCTTTTGCCTATAGTTTGTATTTTAAATAAATATACAATAAATTAACTAAAAAAGGAAACGGTTGACTAAAGCTACTTAAAAGATTTTAAAGGATGTTTATCTTTTCTCAATAATATTCATAATGCCCATATTGAAATTCCTGAGTTCTTCTTAGATAAAAATTGTCAGTGATTAGTTTATTCAATTCGTCAACAATTTTATTTAGTTTTTGGATATGTTTAATCTTATCTATTCCTGAAGTTTTGAAATCAATTTTACTTTCGTCCTCTATAAGTTGTCGCAATGATTTAATGTAATGTGCTTTTTGCTTTTTAATACTGTATGTTTTAGAAATATCTTTTTTTGCTTTTGTTAAAAGGTAGATTGAATATTCTGCATAGCCTAAAATTCGCATTTTTTGGTGATCAAAATATGTTCCTCCATTTTCAAATTGTTTAAACAATGAATTGATATTTGAGTAAATATTTATTAGTTTTCGTCGTTGATGCGCATGTTTTTCAACTCCGTTTTTTTGCTTTAGAAAGTATGCATACAAAGCAAAATAAGCATCTTGTCCAAATTCAGAATTAAATTCTTCTTTGTCATTATCCTTAGAATATGTTTGATCTGGATTGGCTGGATATTCTTCAAAAAATTCGGGGTGGGTATTTACAATTTTATTGAATTCTGTTTTTGTATATTTTAATGTATCGCCAATTTCAGTTGCAATTAATATAGTGTCTAGATGTGTGATATATTTAGAGATATCTACTTTTGAGATTTTGTTATCTATAGTATTAACGGATGAATTATCAAGTTGTTTCTGTTGATTGTTACAACTTAAAAGACCGATTGTAATTATGAGAATATAAATTTTCATTTTCAGTGTTGTTTTGAAATTTCTACTTACGTTTTATATTTAGTCGATGAAATTATTTATTTCGTATACACTTCTTCCTGAAAATTTATCACCAAATATCTTAGGCTCTTAATATAATTCAAACCGTTGAAATTTGTGAGTATTACTAAATGCTTTATCAAAATGTGTT
>CANJKA010000071.1 GCA_947474675.1 Flavobacteriales bacterium | reverse complement strand
CATGAATGAAAGAATAAAAACACTCAGTCCAAGTTTATTTTAAAAAATGAATGAAAGAATAAAAACACTCAGTCCAAGTTTATTTTAAAAAATGAATGAAAGAATAAAAACACTCAGTCCAAGTTTATTTTAAAAAATGAATGAAAGAATAAAAACACTCAAACTGAGTTTTTTTTTGTACGTTAAAAGCTGAAAACATTAGGATGAGAATATTGAATTACAATAATTGAATTGCTTTTTTGCTGTAAAATATCTTTAACTACTATTGAAAATATTTAGTGAAAAATTATAAAAAGAAATAAAAATGAATATTAAAGCTAATAATCCCGCTCTTAAAAGTTGGGTAAATGTTCCTGAAGGATCTGATTTCCCAATACAAAATTTACCATTTGGTATTTTTAAAACAGAAGATTCATCAACTCGAGTTGGCGTTAGAATTGGAGACAAAGTTCTTGATTTAAAAGAATTATTTGAATTAGGATATTTAAATAATTTACCTTTTACTTTGACTGATTTTGAAGCTGAATTCTTGAATTCATTAATGAAAAAAGGAAAGCTAGCTTCTAGAGATTTGAGAAATAGAATTTCAAATTTATTAGATTTAACTAATTCTGAATTACAAGAAAACACAAACCATGTTGCTCAAGTTTTAATCGACTTGAATCAAATTGAAATGTCTTTACCTGTTCAAATTGGAGATTATACAGACTTTTATTCAAGCAGAGAACATGCTACGAATATCGGAACTATGATTCGTGATCCTCAAAATGCTTTATCTCCAAACTGGTTATACATTCCAGTTGGTTATCATGGTCGATCAAGTTCTATTATTGTTTCCGGACAAAGTATTCACAGACCAAAAGGTCAAATTAAACCAAATCCAGAAGAGCCACCAATATACGCTCCTTGTCGTTTATTAGATTTCGAATTAGAAATGGCTTTCATCACTTTTGACGGAAAACCATTAGGTGATTCAATTTCAACTGCAGAAGCGGAAGAATTTATTTTCGGTATGTGTTTATTTAATGATTGGTCAGCTCGTGATATTCAAACATGGGAATATGTACCACTAGGGCCCTTTTTATCTAAAAACTTCGCTTCTTCTTTATCAGCTTGGGTCGTTACATTGGATGCTTTAGAGCCTTTTAAATTAGATGGTCCAATTCAAGATCCAAAAGTATTAAGTTACCTAGAATTTGAAGGTCAAAGATCATACGACATCAATTTAGAAGTTTCTCTTCAACCAGAAAATTCTGAAGAAAATATAATTTGCCAATCCAATCATAAGTACATGTATTGGAATTTGTCTCAACAATTAGCACATCATACTGTAAATGGATGCAATGTTAGATGTGGAGATTTAATGGGCTCTGGTACCATCTCTGGTCCAACACCTGATTCTTACGGATCAATGATGGAACTTTCATGGAGAGGATCAAAACCATTACAATTAAAAGACGGATCAGAACGTAAATTTATTCAAGATAATGACACTGTAATCTTACGCGGATTTAGTTCAAAAGATGGAATAAGAGTTGGATTTGGAGAAGTAATTACAAAAGTACTTGCAGCAAAATAGAAAAAGACACTACTACTATGAGTGAAGAAGTAAATAAATTTCCTGAAATTGATTTAGAAAAAGAACGCATTGAAATTTTAAATGCATTCAAAGGTTTAATGCGTGCGACTAAGAATCGTACAAAAGAGGACACGAAAATGATTCGTAAAGCATTTGATGTAGCCGTTGATGCTCACAAAGACATGCGAAGAAAATCAGGAGAACCTTATATTTACCACCCAATTGCAGTCGCAAGAATTTGTAGTGAAGAAATTGGATTAGGAGCAACTTCAGTTGTATGTGCTTTATTACATGATACAGTTGAAGATACGCATATCACACTTCAAGATGTGGAAGATTTATTTGGACCAAAAGTTCGATTAATCATTGATGGCTTAACTAAAATTCCTGAGGTTTTTGATGAAAACGCTTCTATTCAAGCAGAAAATTTCAGAAAAATGATTTTAACGATTTCGGATGATATTCGAGTAGTTTTAATCAAACTTGCTGATAGACTTCATAACATGAGGACCTTAGGAAGTATGGCACCTGATAAACAATTAAAAATTGCATCAGAAACTAAATTTTTATACGCCCCATTAGCTCATCGATTAGGACTATATCTTGTAAAAGGAGAATTGGAAGATTTATCTATGATGTATACTGATTCAGAAGTATACCATAATATTGAAGCCAGCTTAAAATCTTCTCAAGATGTAAGAAATAGATTCATCCGTAGATTTATCAATCCAATACGTGAAGCACTTCAATTTGAGGGATATATTTTTGATATAAAGGCACGAACAAAATCCATCTCTTCTATTCACAGAAAAATGATTACCCAAGGTATTCCATTTGAAGAAGTATATGATGTTTTTGCTATTCGAATAATATTAGATACACCGATTGAATTAGAAAAACCTGATGCTTGGAGAGTTTATAGTATTGTTACAGATTATTACCAACCTAGTCCTGATCGATTAAGAGATTGGATTTCGACTCCAAGGGCTAACGGATATGAATCATTGCATACAACTGTAATGTCACCAACAGGTAAATGGGTAGAGGTTCAGATCCGAACAAAAAGAATGGATGAAATAGCTGAAAAAGGTTTAGCTGCTCATTATAAATACAAAGAATCTTCTAATTCTGAAGATAATAAGTTTGATAGATGGATATCTGAAATCAGAGAGTTAATGGAAAATCCTGACATCAATGCGATGGATTTTGTCAATGATTTCAAGTTGAATTTATTTAGAGAAGAGATATACATTTTCACTCCAAAAGGAGAGTTAAGAGTTCTCCCAAATGGATCTACAATATTAGATTTTGCGTATGATTTACATACAGACATAGGTGATAAATGTATTGGCGGAAAAGTAAACAATAGATTAGTACCATTAAGCTATCAATTACAAAGTGGGGATCAATTGGAAATAATAACTTCTCCTAAACAAAAACCTACTGAAGAATGGTTGCGCATGGTTATATCAGCTAGAGCTAAACAAAAAATAAAAACCTCACTTCAGGACGAAAGAAAAGAAATTGGTCAAGACGGTAAAGAAATACTAGAAAGAAAATTAAAACAATTCAATGTTAAATTCCTTCCCGAAAACATAACTATTCTTGAAAAGTTTTTTGGACTAACAAGTACTACTGAATTACTATTCAGAATTGCAAAAAGCAAAATTGATTTAACAAGAATTAGAGAATTAGAGAACATCAATGGAATGCTTCAATTAGAAAAAAAGAGTGCTGTTAAAAAAGATAAAAAAGAGCATGATGTTTATTCAAAAATAAATCAAAAAGAAGATGTTATTATAATTGGAGAAGATTTTAAAAACATCCAATATACAATGGGAAAATGTTGTAATCCTATTCCTGGTGATATCGTTTTTGGATTTATTACAATTAATGAAGGGGTAAAAATACATAGAAATAGTTGTCCAAATGCAGAACATCTAATGTCAAAAATGGCCTATAGATTAGTAAAAGCTAAATGGAAAAATGAAGAGTTAAAGGAAAGATTAGCAGCTATAAAACTTCATGGTATTGATAGCATAGGGATTGTAAATAGATTGACAGAGATTATTTCTAATCAACAAAACGTTAATATGAAATTCATTTCATTTGAGACAAATGATGGTTTATTTGAAGGAAGAATTAAAGTTTTGGTATATGATACTGAACATTTAGAGCAATTAATGGGTAAATTTGAACAAGTAGAAGGCGTTAAAAGAGTTGAACGCTGGGATACAAACGAAGAGCCACAGCAACATTGATCAAAATGATATTTATTGAGAGACGTGGTTATGCTACGTCTTTTTTTTTGGAATAAGAATTTGTTGGGGGTTGATTTGTTGGGGTTGATTTGTTGGGGGTTGATTTACTGTGGGTTTAGACGCTGCAGTGCAACGTCTCTACGGTAAAATTTCTTTCCACGATTTCGGGCGAATGGCCATTAACCATTTAAACCCTTTGATAAATTGTTCCTCCTTTTTTATTTGATCCATTGGATAAAAAACTCCATCAGGTTTATCGATATATGAAATACCTTCGATTTCATTACTATCTATATCTAATCTTAAATCGCTTGCGTAAATTCGATTCATACCTAATCGTTTAACAACTACGATGGAATCATTTGCTTTGGTTTCTTCTGGGAAAAACAACGTTCTGGCATTGCCATTTACATCAGTTCTATAAATATCATTATTGAAAAAATGAGCAATTATATCCTTACCTCCTATTTGATTGTAATATTTTCCAGAATCAATCTCCATTAAAACTGTTGAATTTCCGAAAATATTAACTTTATCCATGATGGAATCTGACTTGAAAAGGATCTCCATAAAATCACCTTTTAATTCAGTCTTACCTTTCACCCACAAAATAGGCTCTTTAAAAAGTTCCATCTTTCCAGAAATCTTATCATAAACTATAGAATCGCATTTTGCCTGAATTTCATTTCTAAAAAACTTAACGTTATTATGACCTTTCATTTTTTCAAAGTTTCCTAAAGAATCTTTATAACTAAACAAGGTGTCAGCATGAACAAAAAGAGTGTCTTTTTTATCGATTTTTAAAAGTAAAGCATTTCCGGTTAAATACGATTCTCTTTTAACATCAGAAGAATATGCATACTCCCCTCTAAATTCAATGTTTTGAGTTGTATCCTTGTAAAAAACATTCCCTTTACCAATAACTACCCCTTTATTTGAATACAAATCATTCCCTTTCATGACTGTACTACCTTTAATGATGCTAGCTTTTTTCTTCAAACTTGCTTCTTCATTCACAGTATTATACCACCCATTTTCACAATAGATCTTCGTTATTTCATTTGAAACTTTAGATTTACTAGTAATATTGGTTGGTCCGGAAAAATAGGTTGTTTTCTTTGCATAATTATACCGTAAGCTATCAGTTGTCATATCCAATTCTGGAGACTTATATACAACCCTACCACTGAAAAACATGTTCTTCGTTCCGGTATACATATAACCAACCTTAGAAGTCAAAACTTCTTTTTTCAAGATACTTTCTACTCTTCCACCATTACGATAAATACCTACAGATTTTTTTGTATCGTACTCTAATGTGTCTGTAATAATTTTATACTCTTGATCTCTAACTCTTACATTGCTCCACAATTTAGCCTTTCTAGTATTTCCATTATAATAAAGAGAGTCAGAATATAAATTAAGACCATCTTTTAATATATGAACATTTCCGTAAGCTCTAATTTCTTGAGATGCATTCCAATAATGAGCAGAATCACAATACATTGTATTTCCTTGGTAAATAAAATTCACACCTCCATCACCAAATATTCTATGAATTCCTGTAGATTCATTATATTCAAATTTATCAACACCAGGCAACAACTCAAGGATATTTCCTTGAGCAAAAACATTTTGATTAAGCAAAAAAATTGCGCTCGTAATAAGCGCAATTTTTAATATGTAAATTTTATTTTTCAACTATCTATTTACTAAAGTTTGTTTTCTATCTGGTCCAACAGAAACAACAGTAATAGGAATATCAAGTTGTTTTTCAAGATAAAGAACATAATCTTTCAATTCTTTGGGAGCTTGATCGTATGAAGTTAATTTAGTTAAATCACAATTCCAACCTGCAAAATCCTCATAAACTGGAGTGATAACACTATCCGTAATGTCAAAAGGGAAATAATCCATTTTTTCACCATTGATAATATAGTGTGTACAAACTCTAATCGTTTTAAAAGTATCTAAAACATCTGATTTCATCATTGATAATTCAGTTGCACCATTTATCATTATAGAATATTTCAAAGCAGGTAAATCAACCCAACCACATCTACGAGGTCTTCCTGTAGTTGCACCAAATTCACTTCCTAATCTTCTAATTTCTTCACCAACTTCATCGTCTAATTCAGTCGGGAATGGTCCACTACCGACTCTTGTGCAATATGCTTTAAATATACCTATTACTTTTCCAATTGTAGAAGGAGCAACACCTAATCCAGTACAAGTTCCAGCAGTAACTGTATTTGAAGAAGTAACAAAAGGATATGTTCCGAAATCAATATCTAACATCGTACCTTGAGCACCTTCAGCAAGAACTCTTTTACCACTCTTTATTGCAGTATTTAAATAATGTTCACTATCGATAGAAATTAAAGATCTTAATGTCTCAATTCCTTCCATCCAAGGACCTTCTAATTCAGTTAAATCGTATTCAAAACCTTCATAATGTTTCAAAATACCTTCATGTTTTTCAACTAAAGCATCGTATTTCTCTTTAAAGTTAGGTGTGAAAATATCACCTACTCTTAGTCCATTTCTACCCGTTTTATCCATATAAGTTGGACCAATACCTTTTAAAGTTGATCCAATTTTATCTTTTCCTTTTGCTGTTTCAGAAGCAGCATCTAACAAACGGTGAGTTGGCAAAATAAGGTGAGCTTTTTTAGAGATCAATAATCTTTTTTTGTAATCAACATTAAAAGGAGCTAATTTCTCTAATTCTTTTTGAAAAAGAACTGGATCAATCACAACACCATTACCAACAACATTTAAAACATTATCTCTAAATATTCCAGAAGGAATCGTATTTAAAACATGCTTAATTCCTTCAAACTCTAAAGTATGTCCTGCATTTGGACCACCCTGAAAACGAGCAATAATATCATAATCAGGAGTTAAAACATCAACAATTTTACCTTTTCCTTCGTCACCCCATTGCAAACCTAACAATACATCTACTTTCATTCTATTTATTCTTAAAGTGATTTAAAGCTTCTTCTTGAGAAGAATAAATCGTATATATTTTATTTATTTTCGCTATTTTAAATATATCATCAACGTTACCATTTACACCAAAGAAAATTAGATCTCCGTTTTTAATGCGTGTTTTAGTTAACGTTCTCATGAAAAAATTAATTCCCGAAGAATTAACATAGACTAAATCCTCCGTATTGAAGATTAGTTTAATTTTATTATTTCCAATTAATTTGGTTATTTCATTGGAAATATTTTCAATATCTAAATCGGACATAATTTTTCCTTTAAGAGAAACAATGCTAGCATCAGAATAATGATTTATTTCAAACAAAAACCCCATTTATTTATTTTCTTTTTTATTTTTAACACCATAAAAATACAACGTATGATGTTCAATTTTCATATCAAAAAGCTCTTCAATAGTTGCTTTTATAGATTGAATTCTAGGATCACAAAACTCTAATAAATCTCCAGTATCTGTACAGACAATATGATCATGCTGTTTAGATCCATGTGATTTTTCAAATTGAGCTATGTTCTTACCAAACTGATGTTTACGAACTAAATTACAAGCTAATAATAAATCAATTGTATTATATAAAGTAGCTCTTGAAACTCTATAGTTTTGATTTTTCATTTTAACATAAAGTGATTCTATATCAAAATGACCTTTATAATCGTAAATTTCATTGAGTATTGCAAAACGTTCAGGAGTTTTCCTGTGGCTATTTTGCTCCATATAAGCGGAGAAAATTTGTTTTACAGTTGTTTGTAATTCCTGTGTTGCCATTACATATTAAAAATACAAAAAGGCAAAATTACTAAATTAAGATTGATATGAACACACGAAATGAAACTTATTTTCGAGTGTTATTAACATGTTGTTAAGACAAAACCATTAAAAAAAAAAGACGATCAATAAATTGACCGTCTCAAGTTTACATTAAAAAATGCTTTTAGATCAAAGAAGATAAAACATCTTCTCTACTCATTCCAGCTTTTAATTCAGAAATAATCTTATCTTTTATTACACTAAAATCGCCCTCAACAAACCCCAAAGAGATACTGAATTTAAAAATCAAATCACTTTCGGAAGAATCAATACCCCCATCAACCATAACCATTTCAATCAACTGAATCAATCTTTCAAATCTTTCTTCTTTTGAAATTGGAGGAAAAGATGGATAACTATCCACATCTTCACATATAGACTTTGTTTGCTCATCTGATAAAGATAATCTATTCGCAATTTTTGTCAATAACGCTTGTTCTGTAGCGTCAATTACACCATCAACTCTTGCTAACATAACTAAGTTTTGAAAATGTCCTTTTAAAGCTGACTGCTCACCTGTTTCAAATAATTGTGCTATAGTTCCCATTATAAAATATATTTTAGTGTAAAAATAACAAACTAATCAGTTTTAATAAATGATTAATCACATAAAAAGTTAAATATTATTTTCAATATAATCGATTAAAGAATGAATTACTTTAATATGAATCTCCTGAGCTCTATCGGCAAAATCAGAAAAAGGTGCACGAATCTCAATATCACACAAATCTTTCATCATTCCACCATCCCTTCCAGTTAGGCCAATCACAAACATTCCAGCTGTTCTTGCAGATGAAATTGCATTTATTATATTTTTAGAATTCCCAGAAGTAGAAATCGCAAATAAAACATCCCCTTGTTTACCTAAAGCATCTATATAACGAGAGAAAACATAATCATAGCCATAATCATTCGAAACACACGATAAATGGCTCGGATCAGAAATAGATATTGCCGGCAAAGCTTTTCGATCATTTCTATATCTTCCTGTTAACTCTTCTGCAAAATGCATTGCATCACACATAGACCCCCCATTTCCGCAAGATAAAATCTTGCCTCCTGATTTAAAAGACTTTACAATCAAATCCCCTGCACTTTTAATTTTAGAAATATTTTCAAAATTATTAAATTTAATTAAAATTTCTGCTGCTTCTAAAAAATGGTCTGTTATTTGTTTATGGCTCATTGTTGTAGATATTTTTTGTCAAATTTAAAAAAAAATAGTGCGTTGACAATAATATTCAATCAAACTTACTATATTTGAAACGGAGTTTACTCCAAATTTAAACAATGTTAAATTATGAAAAGACACTTACTGATTTTAATCGTATTATTTATCTCTGGGATTTCATATTCTCAAACAGCTACATCCGACTGTTTTAAAAGGCTAGAAGAAGCTTTTGCAAAAAGAGGATCTATGTCGATAGCTGATGCAATTCACACAAATGTAATTATTTGCTTTTTTGAAGACGGGAATTCAAGATGTATTTCAGGAAAAGTTAGAGTAGAAAACGGAACCATAACTTCTATATTTCTTCAAAACGAAGATAATTCTTACGAATTAATGGATAAGAAATTTTACAATGTTAAAAAAACAGCTCCAATCATCATTAATGGAATTACAGAATTGATAACGACAATTGACGGTGAGAAATTAAAAATTGTATTTTTTGAAAAATTAAAACCGAAAAAACAAAACTATAAAGAAATCAACCTTCCGGATGATTTATAAAAAGAAATAAATTTAAATATTTAGACCTGTTTTTAATTAACCAGGTCTTTTTTTTGTCCCACATTTTAACCATTCACCCATTTATCAAACCTATTCCTACAATAATAAAAAAGGTAAAACATATTTCAACTAGTTACACAATGGGTTTACTAACATTTCTATAGTGAAAAACAAGATTACATCCATCTATTTCACACCCATTCTTTATTATCTTTGCTCATTATTATAAAGAAATTCAGTTCGATGAAAGATTTACTTGAAAAATTTGAAAATAAAAGACCGGAAATAGTATTTGAATGGAAAGATTCAGAAACAGAAGCTGAAGGCTGGGTAGTTATTAACTCGTTAAGAGGTGGCGCTGCTGGTGGAGGAACTAGAATGCGTAATGGCTTAGATAAAAGAGAAGTTGAATCTTTGGCTAAAACAATGGAAGTTAAATTTACTGTTGCAGGCCCACCAATTGGAGGAGCGAAATCAGGAATTAATTTTGATCCAAAAGACCCAAGAAAAGAAGGTGTTTTAAAAAGATGGTATGCTGCAGTAACACCTTTGTTAAAACATTATTATGGAACAGGTGGTGATTTAAATGTTGATGAAATTCACGAAGTCATCCCTATGACAGAAGATTGCGGAGTTTGGCATCCTCAAGAAGGTGTTTTTAATGGTCATTTTCAACCAAGAGAAGCTCAAAAAATAAATA
Source organism: Flavobacteriales bacterium (assembly GCA_947474675.1). Lineage (GTDB taxonomy): Bacteria > Bacteroidota > Bacteroidia > Flavobacteriales_D > Crocinitomicaceae > CAIUKX01. The sequence goes on along the minus strand of CANJKA010000071.1, from coordinate 10,833 downwards.
GAATCGGTCAATTAAGATATGGTGTTTTGAAAGTATTAGAAGATACTTCTTTTTCACCAGATGTTAATAGAAAATATGTTGTTGCTGATATGATCACCGGTTATGGTGTTGCTCAGTCTATCAAACATTACTACTCAATTTGGGGTGGAGATGTTGCTGGTAAAAAAATTATTGTTCAAGGTTGGGGAAATGTAGGTTCAGCTGGAGCTTATTATTTAGCACAGCAAGGAGCTAAAATTGTTGGCATTATTGATAGGGTTGGTGGTTTAATTAATGAAGAAGGTTATTCTTTAGAAGAAATCAAGCAATTATTCTTAAATAAAAATGGTAACGAATTAGTTCATCCTAACTTATTATCATATGAAGAAGTAAATGCTAAAATTTGGGATTTAAAAGCAGATGTTTTTATTCCTTGTGCAGGTTCAAGAATGATAACCAAAGATCAATTGGAAAGAATGGTAAAAGCTGGTGTTCAAGTTATTTCATCTGGAGCGAATGTACCATTTGCTGATCCAGAAATTTTCTTTGGACCAATTGCAGATACAGCTGATAATACGATTTCAATTATTCCTGATTTTATTTCAAACTGTGGAATGGCAAGAGTTTTTGCCTATTTAATGAGTAACGATATCAAAGATATTACTGATAAAGGAATTTTTGAAGATACAAGTTTAACAATCTATAATGCGTTGAAAAATGCACATTCAAATAACAATGCCAAAACAGGTATTGCGAAAACAGCATTTTCAATTGCTTTAAAACAATTAGTGTAAATAAGTTAAGATGGCTGCATTTATAGTTTTAATTTTCATTTTAGGGTATGTCTCCATCACAATGGAGCATACCTTTAAAATTGATAAATTAATTCCTGCATTATTGATGATGACTATTTCTTGGGCGGCAATAGCCATGGGCATTGATAGTTTTAGTCAATGGTTTAACCCCTCAACTTCTGAATTAAATTCATCATTTGGAGCTTTAGGTCATCTTGAAAAAATGACAATTTTAGAAGAAACTCTTCTACATCATTTTGGGAAAACTTCAGAAATATTAATCTTCTTAATGGGAGCTATGGCTATTATTGAGATGATTGATTATTTTCAAGGTTTCGATGCTATAAAGAAAATGATTAAAACAAAAAGTAAAAAAAGCTTACTTTGGATATTAGTTATTATAGCATTTTCCTTATCAGCAATTATAGATAATCTTACTGCTACTATTGTTTTAATATCAATATCTAGAAAATTAGTACCGTCAAACACTGACAGAATGTGGTTCGCTGGATTAATTGTAATTAGTGCAAATGCCGGTGGAGCTTGGACTCCAATAGGAGACGTTACAACTACAATGCTTTGGATGGCTGGAAAAGTTACTTCAGGAAAATTAATGATGTTATTAACTCTTCCAGCAATTGTAAGTGTTTTTGTTCCAACATTTATAGCTTCATTTCTACCAGTATTTAAAGGAAATGTGTCACAAATTGAAACCGAAGAAGTGTCAAGTAAATATGGTGGTTTTATGTTAACTGTCGGACTTATATTAATCATTTTCGTTCCAGTTTTTAAGACGTTAACACATTTACCTCCGTATATCGGAATGATGTTGTCTCTAGCAATTTTCTCATTAATTGCTGAAATAATATCAAAGAGATCAATAAAATTATCAGATTTCTCAGAATTAGAGAAAGAAAAAACTGAAGTAAACGGACACGGACCTATGTTGAAAGCATTGAGTAAAATTGAAATGCCTTCGATCTTATTTTTCTTAGGAATACTTATGACGGTAGCAGCAATGGAATCATTAGGACTTATTTTCACTTTTGGTCAAAATGTTAGTGCTTCAATTTCTCAAAATTTATTTGTTACATTATTAGGATTAAGTTCAGCGATTATCGACAATGTCCCTTTAGTAGCTGCAAGCATTGGTATGTTTAGAGAAGGTATAGATGCAAATGTATGGCATTTTATTGCCTATGCGGCTGGTACAGGTGGAAGTATTTTAATAATTGGTTCTGCGGCCGGAGTTGTAGCAATGGGAATGGAAAAAATATCTTTCTTTTGGTATTTCAAAAACATTGCCTTATTAGCTGCTTTAGGCTATTTCGCAGGAATTGGAGTACTCTTTTTATTAGCATAAATTAAAACGAATAATGATTATATGACAATTCATTATTCAATAAAATAAAATAAATAAGTTAAAATAAACGTTAAAAAGCTATGAGTTTAAATTTTCTATTACAAATCGATGCGGCGACACCAGCAATTGTTGAAAAAACAGGTGTTGTAGATAAATCACTATGGCAAATTGTTCAAGATTCCAACGGAGATGGTGGATGGATAATTAATTCATTACTAACATTAATGTTTGGTTATACAATTTTTGTTTTTGTAGAACGATTTTTAGCTGTAAATAGAGCTTCAAAAGAAGAAGCAAATTTCTTTCAAAAAGTGAAAGAATATATTTTAGACGGTAAAATAGATGCCGCAAAAGACTTATGCGAAAGATCTTCATCTCCTTCAGCAAGAATGGTTGAAAAAGGAATTTCTAGATTAGGAAAACCATTAGATAATATCGCTGCATCAATTGAAAACACAGGGAAACTAGAAATTATGCGTTTAGAACAACGTTTGAGTTTCTTAGCTACCGCTTCAGGAGCTGGACCAATGTTAGGTTTCCTTGGAACAGTTCTCGGTATGGTTGGTGTATTTATTGCATTAGGTGATTCCACATCATTAAGTGTGAAAATTATTGCTCCAGGTATTATGACAGCGATGATTACAACAGTTTTTGGTCTAATTGTAGGGATTATTTCATTTATGGGGTATAACTATTTAGTAGGAAGAATCGAGAAATTGGTTTACAAAATGGAAATAACAGCATTAGAATTCATGGATTTGTTAAACGAACCAAAAAAATAATCGATTATGAATTTAGGTTCTAGAAATAAAGTAAAAATGGAAGGTGGAATGGCGTCTATGACGGATTTGATCTTTCTTTTGTTGATATTCTTCATTATAATGAGTTTAATGTCGAATAACAATACTCCTATTGATTTACCAAATGCTGACGAATCAACTGAACTTCCACCAGTAACAGATCCTGTTGAAGCAGCGGTCATTGTTACCGCTGACAATAAATACGTTGTTATGCCAGGTGGAGATTTAGAACATCCGCAAGAGTTTGAAGAAATCAAAGATGCTGCAGCTCAAGCAGTAATTAATCAAGGGAAAAATAAATTGAAAATTGCAGGACATAAAGATGCTAAATATGAAGCCGTATTTCAAGTTTTAGCCCTAGCTCAAGCAAACTCTTGGGATCCAGTATTAGCATACGACAAATAAAAAAATATAGGTATGGAAGTATTATCAATTTCAAATGAGCGAGACCAAAAAATCGGAATAATCTCTTCGGTATTTTCAATTGTTCTTGTATTTCTTGTATTATATTTTATAACATTTGAAAAAGCAGATCCTGGACCTGCTGAAATTAAGGTTCCTACAGAAATACCATTGACTCAAATTGTCATCAAAAACTTAAAAGTTGCGGTAACTACTGCAGCGTCTGGTTCAGAAGGTGCTCCATCTGACGCTCCTATTGATCCAAATCCAAAACCTGTAACTGAAAAAATGTTAATTACAAAAAATCCAAGTAAAACGAAAGTTAGATCTGGTGAAGGTAACGTAACAAATGCTGTAAATTCTAAAGATAAATCAACATCTAAAAAAGAATCAAACAATCCATTCGCTTCAGGAGGTTATTCTGATAAAGGAAATGGAACTAGTTTTGGTAAAGATGGTGGTGGTCCTGGAGGTAACGGAGAAGATGGTGTAGGTCCAGGAAATGGAGGCGGAATAAAAGAACGAATTCTACAAACAAAACCAAATGTTGAAAATATAGTTTCTGAAGCAAATTGTAGAATCTATTTGAAAGTTAAAATTGATGCAGCTGGAAATGTTATTCAAGCAGACAATATCCCATCATCTACAACTACAACTAGTCAGACTCTTATTAATAAGGTAATTGCAGCAACAATTGCACAAGCTAGATATAATAAAAAACCTGGAGCGAAAATAGAATACGCGTACATTAATTATTCTTTGAAAGCTACCTAAATGTACACTGAAACAATAGACTGGTTATTTCAACAATTTCCTGCCTATCATAAAATTGGGGCAAAAGCATTTAAACCTGATACTGATAATTGTTTAGTATTATGTAATCTATTTGGCAATCCCGAACAAGATTTAAAATTTATTCATCTTGCAGGAACTAATGGAAAAGGGTCTACCTCAAGTATGCTTTCTTCCATTTTACAAGAATCATCTGAAAAAGTAGGGCTATTTACCTCTCCACATATTGAAGATTTTCGAGAACGCATTCGTGTAAACGGAGAAATGATTACTGAAGAAGAAGTAATTGAATTCTGCAATAAAGTAAAATCATTCAATTTAGACTTCGAGCCTTCTTTTTTTGAAATAACATGGGTAATGGCTTTGGTTCATTTCAAGAATAAAGAATGTTCAATCTGTGTAATTGAAACTGGATTAGGAGGAAGATTGGACGCAACAAACCTCATCACCCCTATTCTATCAATAATTACAAACATTGGACTAGAACATACCCACTTTTTAGGCGATACTCTAGAAAAAATAGCCTTTGAAAAAGCGGGCATAATTAAACCTGGAATCCCAGTTATCATTGGAGAAACATTAAAAGAAACTATTTCTGTATTTGAAAACACAGCTCTCCAAAATAATAGTGAACTTTATTTAGCCGAACATAATCTTGACACATTACCAGGTAACTTTCCTTTACTTGGAGATTATCAACTGAAAAACTTTAAAATAATTCAGACTGCAGTTCCGATACTAAATTCTTATGGTTTCAGTATTAATGAGGAAACAATTAAAGCAGGGTTAAAAAATCTAACTCAAAACACAGGTTTTAGAGGAAGAATGCAAATTATCAATACAGAACCATTAACAATTTTAGATGTTTCACATAATTATGATGGTATTAAAGTGACGTTGGAAAGTATTTTAAAACAATTAAAAGGAAAACTTCATATTATTTATGGTACAAGTTCGGATAAAGATTTAGATTCCATTTTTAAGCTATTTCCAACAAATGCTTCTTACAATTTTACTGAATTTAATAATGAACGAAGTGCTACTTTACAGCAATTAAGGAGTAAATCAGAAGAATGTCATTTAAAGAGCTTATTTTTTTCAAATTTAAAAGATGCATTAGCTAACACACAAACTACTGCAAATAAAGAAGATACAATCTTAATTTTTGGAAGCTTTTTTTTAATAAGTGACTTTTATTAAAAAAAGTTTTTAAAACCATTGTCAGTTAGAAAAAAGTACCTATATTTGCACACGCAATAACGAAACCAAAAGAGGTTTTACATTGGGAGATTAGCTCAGTTGGTTTAGAGCATCTGCCTTACAAGCAGAGGGTCGGGGGTTCGAATCCCTCATCTCCCACAAAAAAAAAGCTTTCAAGAAATTGAAAGCTTTTTTTGTATTGTTTTATTTGCAATGAAAAAACAATTTACTTATTAAAGCAAATTACTTTTTATAAAAAAATTAGTACGGTATAATATTTTAAAAATGAAAACATCAACAACAATAAAATCAATTTGTATTCTTTTTACAATTTCCTTTTTATCGATCAATTCTCAAGCACAATCGAAAAAAGATCAAATCATCATTTTAAATTCTAGAATCGACAGTCTTAAATTGGTTGTTAAAGGTTTAGAAGGTACAATTGATGAGAAAAACAATAAGATTACCACTTTAAATTCAGAAATAGAAAAACATCTAACTACTATTGCTGCCACCCATAAAAAAAATGATGAATTATTTTCAGAATTAGATCTATTCAAAGATTCAATTTCTAAAAATGAATTGACTATAAAATTTCAACAACGACAATTAAATCAAAAGAATGCAGATTCACTAAAATACTTTCATTTAATATCAAAATTAAGTGAGCAAAATACTTTTGTAACTGATTCTGTAAAAAATTCTATTCCTTCTAAAAAAGGAAAAATCGAACCAACTAAAATAGAAAGTTTTTATTTCAAAGACTTCAAATCAGTTATAACTGGTGTTCCTGATGAAAAGAATAGATATACATATACTTTTGAATTGTTTCAAAAAGTTGGAAATGATTATCAAAAAGTAAGTAATTCAACGCTGTTTAATGATAAAAAAGGTGAATTACTTACTATCATTAACCAAAAGATTTTAAAAGATTATACAAATGCTTACAAAGCAGATGCGAAATGTTTTAAAAACGCGACACCCCCAGTTTTTGATTATAAAAATTTAGGAATCGAATTTAAAGACGGTAAAATGAATTTCTATGCATCATTTGATTTTACAACAGAAAATTGTTTTTATCTGTATGGATATACTTCGGTAGAATTTACGAATGAAGAAATTGAAAAGTATTTGAAATGAATTGAAAATTGATTTTTTGATTTAAGACAAGAAAGATAATATTTAAAACAAAATTAAGAGGTTGTCCGAAAAGGGGGACCTTTTGTTTTTTTGAACCATATAATATAAGAACATATAAGTTGTTTCACTACAAACTAAAACTACTTATAATTCAATAGTATATAAATTTTCTTATATGCTCTAATATTTCTTACCTTTGATCTTTGAAAGCTATCACTTTATCTTATGGTTAATTTTTCGGAAAACCTCTTTTTATCTATATTTTTTCTAGGTTAATTAAATATAAAGTTAATTCTATTTAATCAAGAATTCTCTTGGAGGCTCAACTCCTATCAAATTATCTACGAAAAAGTCCCATCTTCTTCTGATGAAATATTTATCGTTGTATAAGGTATAATGATCATGACCTGGAACAATTAATAAATCAAAATCTTTGTTGTTTTCAATCATTTCAGCAGCCAATCTAAGAGAAGCTACAGGATTTACATTGTTATCTAAATCACCATGTACCAATAATAATTTTCCTTGAATTTTAGCTGCATTCACAATATTTGATTGTTCATCGTAATGTGGTCCAACAACTCCCATGTGATGTTCAGGCCACCAAACTTTGTCAATTTTTAAATCGTGACAACCAGCTGATGAAACAGAAACTTTGTAAAATTCAGGATGTGTTATTAAAGCACGAACGGCATCATATCCTCCTGCTGAATGTCCATAAATACCAACTCTTGAAGTATCAATATAAGAATACTTTTTAGCCATTTCTTTTATCGCAATAATATGGTCTTCTGCACCAGTATCTCCCAAATTTTCCCATGAATGATTCTTAAATTCTTTTGATCTAAAAGCACTTCCCAATCCATCTATATTCATTACGATAAATCCTAATTGAGCCAATGGAACATCGTCATTAATTAATGCTTTTCTAAATGTTTTAGGAGACCGAATTGTATGAGGTCCAGAATATGTTCCGTCAATAACTGGGTGTTTTTTAGTTGGATCAAAATTAAAAGGTTTATAAATTACTCCGTAAATATCCGTTTTACCATCCCTACCTTTTACTTTGAAAGATTCCGGTGCACTCCATCCTAATTTAAGTAAATCATCAATATCTCCTTTTGCTATGAATAGAATTTCAGAACCATCTTTCAATTTTTTAAAAATAGCTGTATTGGGTTGATCAATTCTTGAAAAATTATCTACAAAACTTAAATGATCTTTTGAAATTGAAACAGTATGATCGGCATTTTCAGTGGATAAAAGTTTAAATCCTGAACCATCAAAATTAACAACATATAACTTTTTAAAATATGGATCTTCGTTCGGATTGACTCCCCCAGCCATGAAATACACTTTTCGATTCACTTCATCAATCCATTCAACTGAACGAACAACAAAATCACCTTTTGTAATAAGATTTTTCATTTTCCCTGAAGTTAGATCGTATAAAAATAAATGGTTCCACCCGTCTTGCTCTGACATCCAAATAAATTCATTTGTTTTTGAAATCTCTTGAAAAAACTCCATAGCTACATCAACTGAAGTACTGGCTATTTCATCTACTATTATTCGAGTTTTGCCTGTCGTTGGATTAATTTCGATAATTCTTCTTTCAGTATAACCTCTTTCATAATCAATCTTATATGCTTTACTTCCATTTTCACTCCAATAAACATAAGTACCTAAAAATTCAGGGGAAGAAGGGATGTCAATTTCAGTTATTTTACCATTTGACACATCGATTACACAATATGTTGCAGTTGTTAAATCTGTATCTCCTGGCATAGCTCTTTCGTAAGACTTTAAATGAGGCCTCAAACCTTCTTCGGGTTCCCATTGAATCAAATTCATATACAAGGTTTTCGATCGATTGAATTTAGGGATTATTATTCTTTTTGAATCTGATGACCAATATGCTTCAAGAATGTATGTGTATTTTTCTCCATTTGTTTGATCGATTACTTCATACCAATCACCAACACTTCCGTATCCATTTAATTCACTTCCATCAGAAGTTAAATCAACTGATTTATTTGTTTTAAGATCTTTTAAAATTAAATTATGATTTACCCAAATAAGTAATTTAGATGAATCAGGTGAAAGGATAGAATTAATAAGATCCTCTTTCTTTATAAGTTCAACATTTACTGTTTTTAATTTCAAATCATATCTATAATCTATTGTGTCGATTGAAAAAGTAAAAGATTTTAAAGATGCATCAAAATAAACGTCACTCATTGGTAAGTCATAGGCTGTATAATCACTTTTTAATTTTAAATTAAGAATCTGCGTAAACTCTTCTTGCGAAAAAGCATTGTTTTGACTCTTCGTTTTAGCATTCACCAGAAAATATTCCTTCCCTTTTCTCGTATTCATTACATAGGAAAACGAAGAACTACCTTCGATCCAATTTGGAGTTACAAATTGATTATAATACAATTTTGATAAATTGTACCCCATAAATTTAGAAGCATTTTCATACTCTTTTATAGTTCCTTGTCCAAAAAAAGCAGACATAAAAAGTATCTTAACGAATACTACAAAGTACAGCTTTCTCATATTGATGATATTAAATTATTAACTATTTTTCTTCCGCTGATTTTGAAATTGAATCAACGATTGGTCCTATTTTATTTGAATCAAGAATTAACTGATTCAGCATTGTTTTATTTTTAGTTTGAAGAGCTTCTTTAAAACGTTCTAATTGAGAAGTGTAAATGTCTAAAGCATTTAAAACATTTTCTGAATTATCTAATAATATTTCTTCCCAAGTACGGGCATCACTTTTAGCAAGTCGAACTGTCGACCTAAATCCACCTGCTGCCATTATTTTAATATCTTCTGGATTTTCATTTTCAATATCTAAAACAGATAATGCTAATGCAAATGAACTAATATGAGATAAATGTGAAACATTAGCAGCATGAACATCGTGTTCATTACTTTCCATGAAATTCGTATTCATCTTCAAAGTATCAAACAGATCTAATGAAATTTTTAAAGAATCAGAATCACTCTTTTCTTTTTCACAAATAATGTTTGTTTTATTTTCAAAAAGTTTATCAACTGCAGCATTTGGTCCAGAATATTCTGTCCCTGCCATAGGATGTGCAGCAACATATCTTCCTCTATTTTTATGGTTTTTCACAAGATCAGTAATGCTTTTTTTAGTAGAACAAACATCAATCATTGTTTTTGAACCAATTTTATCAAGAATACCTGAAATCAAATTTTTAGAAACTTCAACTGGCGTAGAAAGAATTATTATGTCAGCATCTTGAATTGCAGAATCTAACGGTTTCATTTCATCAACCAAACCATTGGAAATTGCTATTTCTCCATGTTGAACATTTTCATCAACACCAATAATAGAATTTGCAAATCCAGAAGATTTAAGATCTTTAGCAATTGATCCACCTATTAAACCAACACCTATAATTACAACTTTCATAGTTTTTGAAACATTTTAACTCTTTCTAATACTTTCAACATATCTTCTACAGGAGAGCACAAAGAAATACGTAAATAATCATTCCCATTTGATCCAAAAATGATTCCTGGAGTTATAAAAACATCAACCTTGTATAATAACTCATCCGAAAGAAATTCGCCTGATTCAACTGAACTAGGTATTTTACCCCAAAGAAATAAACCTACTTCTTTTTGACTATACGTACAACCTAAAACATCAAAAATTTGTCGAGCAATATTTTTTCTCTCTTGATAAACTTTGTTTAATGAATCATACCACCTTTTATCCAATTGTAACGCTTTTATTGCTGCCTCTTGAATTGGCTGAAACATACCAGAACTAAAATTACTTTGAATTTTAAAAATAGGATCCAATATTTCTAAAGAACCAATAAGCATTCCAATACGAGCACCTGCTAAATTATGAGATTTACTCAATGAATTTAATTCAATCGCAACATCTTTAGCCCCTTCACATTGCATAATACTCAAAGGAGTTTCATTCAAGGTCAAGCTATACGGGTTATCATTACAGATCAAAATCGAATGCTTCTTAGCAAAATCAATCAAATCTTTAAAAACAGATAAGCAAGCATTTTGTCCAGTTGGCATGTTCGGATAATTTACCCAAATCATTTTAACTTTCTCATCTACAAAACTTTCTAATTCCTCTATATTCGGGTACCAATCACCTTCTTCTTTTAAATTATAATAAACAATTTCAGCACCTGCAATATTTGCAGCAGAAGTATAAGTTGGATAACCAGGATTCGGGATTAATACTTTATCCCCTTTTTCTAGATAAGCTAAAGAAATAAAGCTAATTGCTTCTTTAGAACCAATTAAAGGCAAAATCTCAGTACTCGGCTTTACGGTAACTCCATAAGTT
>CANJKA010000070.1 GCA_947474675.1 Flavobacteriales bacterium | reverse complement strand
ATATAATACGAGTACATCGTCTTTTTTGATATGCTTTGAAAGTTCGGAAGTGTACTCAATAAAGTTAGATTTTCTTAAATCTTCATTTACTTTATAACGATGTTGCACTAAAGTTTCAGAAATCAACATTCCTCCCACTATCACAATTGCTAATATTGGTAAAGCAAAACTATACCACGGTGTTCTATGTCTTCCGGATTGCTTTAAAATATGGGTAAGTTCAGGTGAAGCATGATAAGCCACATTGTGCCTATCTATTAAAGTATAAACTCGTTTTACTGGAAAAAAAGGAATCCAAAAAATATGAAATATTCGCTGCTTTACAGCAAATGTGTATTCTTTTATCGATTCATCGATAAGTCCTAAATCTGATGGTTTATAATGTTTAATATTGATATTATAAAGGCCGAATACTATTCTCATAATATTTTATTTAAAAAGGTTATCCAATAGTATTGAACGATTAGTATGGTAGTTTTTCCAAAAATCATGATCGATGTCCATTTGCGACATACCATAAGTTGTTGAAGTCTCCACTGTTTCTGAACTTTCAGCAGTTAATAAAGAGTTTTTTATAATAATTTTCTTCTGTAAATCAATCACTTGCACTTGGCTAATGATCATTCCTCCTTGAAATTTTTTATTTGACCAAATGGTTGGTTTTGTCATTATCAATTTTTTAATAACTACTAAATAATTGATTTTATTCAATTCATTCAAATAGTCTTCATAAGACTCATATTTTACTTTTCCATCTAAAACGCTTTGCAAATCGTTAAACAACATACTTTGTATAGGCCTTCCTGATTGTTCTAATTTTACCCTTGCAAGTAATTCAAAAGTTGAAGAAACATTATTTGATTCCCCTAAACTATCTTCTAGAATATAGGTCCCTTTTCGAAATAATGTTGTATCTACAGGTAAATTTGAAGATATTTTTAAACTATCGATAAAATGAATATAAGACTCCAATTCTTTTTTCTCCTTGCCGAAAATCATTTCTAAAACTGGTGATTTTTTCTCCTGATTGAGCTTTGTTCGGGAATTACAAGCTGATAACGTTAAAGTTATGGTGATTAAGGTGATGATTAAATAGTTCATAAATTAAAATTTGAGTAAAATTACGAATAAGTATTTGAAACTTCAAAATTTGATGTTTAATTAAGAATGAAATGTTAACCAACACTCTGCTCCACTGGATTTGCAATTAGAAGTGTTCGGCCCCCGAAGCATAAATACTCTTTCCATCTTGTATGAGTATCTGGAGCATAAGTCCCTTCTTTGTACAAACTCCAAACACCTGAAGTTTGGTTTTGACGTAATTCAACCCATCGAATTGCTCGTTGAGTAGAACTTATTTTTACTCCCCAATTTAAAAGAATTATGTTATAACCTGTCCATGATCTCCATTGTGCTCTATACGTTGCAACTCCTCCAGTTCCGTCTAGTTTCGCTGTGGTTCCAGGCTGAGTTACATCGTTCCAATTTTAATCATACGAGGCATCAAAAGCAGTAGTTGGAATTGTTGGTTGAGCGGTAATTGTTGCTGTTGGAGTTGCTCCCCAAGTTATACCAAATATAATTATAAAATAGGCCAAATATGCGAAGTGTTTTTTTATCAAGATGATGAAAAAAATAGTTGCATAGCCTAAGCTATGGAAATATTTTTTGAAGATGTATTGATGAAAAAGAACAAGTAGATTGGACTATTTTGTAGTTATGTTTGGTATTACATTCATATTCCACACTTTTACTCCATCTATAGCACCACCACCCCAAGCATTTTCTGAATAAGCAAAGAAAGGACAAGGTATTCCAGCTAATGTTAGGCCAGCATCAGCTGATAAGGGGCAATAAAACCCACTTGTAGTACCAGAAGTAAAAGTTGCTGTTACTGCTCGAGCTGCAGAATTACCTAAAATCATTTGATCTCTTTCAAAAGAATACATTCTAGCACCTTGATTAGAAGTCATATTATATCCATCTGACCAAATAGAAAATTTCAGATAATCTGGAAAAGATGCCGACATAAATTTATAAGCATAATAAGATCCAGACGGATCAGCAGTTGTTGAAATTGCAATTAATATAAAGTGTATAAATTTAACAATAAATAGATTGTTTGTTAAAAAATATTTTAAACATGAAGACGATGACTCAACTCAAAAGGTTGGATGATGGTTGTAAATAATTAAAATTAACTTAAAAAGTGTAGAGATTTTTTAAAAAGCTTAAACCAAAAAAAAGGATGTAAATTACATCCTTCTATATATATATTATTTTTTTAATACAATTCTAATTTAAGAGCTGTACGGTAATCTTTAATTTCCTCACGGTTTATTTTGTGATCTGCTTTTTTCAAAAGATCTAATAAGTATAACAGGTTTTCTTTGTCTTCAATTTCCAATGGATATTCACTTCCTTCTTCATCTTCCTCAAATTGACCTTGAACATTGAATGCTTCTCTTTCAGCTAAAAATTCGTACGTAAGACGTAAAACTTTTACCACTAAAGGGTCTTGTTCCTTAAGAGCTAATTCTCTTAATTCTTTTAAATCATTAATTAAGCCGTCTGCTAAGATTCCTTTTTTCTCAACTTTAGCGATGATAGCATCCAATTGGTTATTTGCTGCAAGAATTTTCATATGTTCTTTATTACTTTGTTTGTTCTATTTTTAAAAGTCATTTTTTAAGACAACTTTTTATAAAAATATCAATTTTCAAAAACTAAATGCAATACATTTAAATGTTTTGCGAATACAAATGTAGTGAACTTCATTGAAATTATTGATAAAAGAAACAATCTAAATTTAATTTGATTTAAAAACCAGCTGTTTTTTCTTTTTTTTAGAGGTTAAGTTAAACTTTTTTTTAAAAAAGAAGTGTCAAAAAGGAAGGTAATTAACTCATAAACATCTATTTTTTTTATTCTTTTGACATAGAATTAAAAAGAGTTGGATAAAATGAATCTTTTTTTTGTCCATTAATAAACTTTCACTATCTTTGCGCTCAAAATTGAGTGTTTCAATCATTAAGAAAAAAAAGGCAATGGCTTTTAAAAACGTAATAAAATCAGTATTCTTAACTTGTTTAGCAATCTTCTCGCTAAATGTGTCTTTTGCAAATAGTGGAAAAGAAAAAGAAAAGTTAGAGATTATGCATCATATTTCAGATGCTCACGAATGGCATTTGTTTGGTGAAACGGCTGTTTATCTTCCAATAATACTTATTGATGGTGGTTTAAAAACATTTTCTTCGAAAGAATTATATCACCATGGAACGGTTGTTAATGTGCAAGTTCCTGAAGGTTCTGAGCCAATTGAATATATCGCAAATGCTGAATTAGGGTATGCTATTTGTCACGAGAAAATTTATAAATTAGATGCAAATGGTGAATTAACATTTCATGAAGGTCATCCAAAGAATTTAAAGCCTCTTGACTTTTCAATTACAAAAAACACTCTTTCATTATTTTTTGGAGCAACAATAATTTTGGTATTAATGTTTTCTACAGCTAGTTTTTACAAAAAGAATGGAGCAGTTGCACCAAAAGGATTAGCGAAATTTATTGAGCCTTTGATCGTTTTTGTACGCGATGATATTGCGAAAGCAAATTTACCTAAAAGTAAATACCTTAAATATACTCCTTATTTATTGACAATTTTCTTCTTTATCTTCTTTAATAACCTTTTAGGATTGGTTCCAATTCTTCCTGGAGGAGCGAATTTAACTGGGAATATTAGTGTTACAATTGTATTGGCAACCCTTACTTTATTAATAACAGTTTTTTCTGGAAACAAAAATTACTGGAAACATATTTTTGCAACACCAGGTGTTCCAATCGCATTATTACCTATTATGGTTCCGATTGAAATCGTAGGAGTTTTAACAAAACCTTTCGCATTAATGATACGTTTGTTCGCGAATATGACAGCAGGACATATCATTATTTTATCACTGATTTCAATTATATTTGTTAATGAAAATGCCGCTTGGGGATTCTTATCCGTTCCAATGGGGCTATTTATTTCAGTGTTAGAGTTGTTGGTTGCTTTCTTACAAGCGTATTTATTTGCATTGCTTTCGTCTTTGTTTATAAGTGCAGCAGTAGAAGAAGCTCACCATTAATAATTTGTAATTTTTTTAATATATATAGTTATGATTTACGGAAGTATAGCAGCAATAGGAGCTGGACTTGCAGTTTTAGGAGCAGGTTTAGGGATTGGTAGAATTGGTGGTTCAGCAATGGACGCAATCGCTCGTCAACCAGAAGCAGCAGGTAAAATCCAAGGAGCAATGATTATTGCTGCAGCCTTAATTGAGGGTGTTGCACTTTTCGGAGTAGTAGTTGGAATGCTTGGTGGTGCGAAATAATTACTAAATAGACTTTTATTGTAACGGTTGGTTACAATAAAAGTCTTATTTTTTAAAAAAATTAAATAATTTAAATTAAAATTAAAATGGATTTAGTTACACCAAATTTGGGATTAATGTTTTGGACAGGACTTATTTTTGTTCTGTTGTTGTTTATCCTTACAAAATTTATTTGGAAGCCAATTTTATCAGCTGTTAATACTCGTGAAAAAAGTATTTCTGATTCATTAGAGTTAGCTGAAAAAACAATGGCTGAAATGAAGTCATTACAATCTCAAAACGAAAATCTTTTAAAAGAAGCTCGTGCAGAGAGAGATGCTATCGTTCGTGATGCAAAAGAGATCGCTACTAAAATGGTAGAAGAATCTAAAAACACTGCTAAGACTGAAGCTGAAAAAATTATTACTTCAGCTCGTGAAGCAATCAACAATGAAAAAGTTTCTGCAATGGCTGAATTAAAAATTCAAATTGCTGAATTTTCTATTCAAATTGCGGAGAAAGTTGTTCGTGGAGAATTGTCTTCAGATGAAAAACAAAAAGCATTGTCTGAAAAACTTGCTTCTGATTTTCAATTGAATTAATATATAAAAGATGAAAGGAACAAAAGTAGCAGGGCGTTACGCCACAGCACTCTTAGAACTGGCGATCGAGCAAAATAAAATTGAGCAAGTTTCTGCAGATATGAAATATTTGTTAGAAGCAAACAACGAAACAAGAGATTTTCAATTATTGTTGGATAGCCCAATAGTAAATGCAAGTAAAAAAATCGCAATTTTCGAAGAAGTTTTTGGTCAATTTGAAGAGTTATCAATGTCTTTTGTAAAATTGATTACAGAAAATGGAAGAGAAAGTTTTCTTGCTGATATTGCTGAAACTTTTGACGCTAAAGTAAAAGAATACAAAGGAATTGTTCCAGTTACACTAATCACTGCTGTTCCTATGGCAGAATCTACTAAGAATATTATTTTAGAAAAAGTAGAGAAAAGCGTAACAGGACAACTTGAAGTTACAGAATTGATCGATGAGTCACTAATTGGTGGTTTCATTGTTCGAATGGGAGATAAACAAATTGATGCTTCAGTCGCAAGCCAATTCAATGATTTAAAACAACGTTTAACAAGATAAATTGGCTTAGCCAACATCAGAGTAAAACTACACAACATGGCAGATGTAAAACCAGCAGAAGTTTCTGCAATTTTAAGAGAACAGTTATCAGGATTCAGATCTGAAACAGAACTTCAAGAAGTAGGTACCGTTCTTTCTATAGGAGATGGTATTGCGCGTATTTATGGACTTACAGGAGTTCAGTACGGGGAATTAATTGAATTCGACGGTGGGTTGCAAGCAATTGCATTGAATCTTGAAGAAGATAATGTTGGAGCCGTTCTTTTGGGACGTTCAGCTTTAGTGAAAGAGGGTGATACTGTAAAACGTTTACGTCGTATTGCTTCTGTAAAAGTAGGTGATGGATTAGTTGGTCGTGTTATCGATACATTGGGTAACCCAATCGATGGTAAAGGTCCAATTACTGGTGAGTTATTTGAAATGCCTATCGAGCGTAAAGCTCCAGGGGTTATTTTCCGTCAACCAGTTACTGAGCCTCTTCAAACAGGTATCAAGTCTATCGATGCGATGATTCCAGTTGGACGTGGACAACGTGAGTTAATCATTGGTGACCGTCAAACAGGGAAAACAACTATCGCGATTGATACAATTATTAATCAAAGAGAATTTTACGATAGAGGAGAAACAGTTTTCTGTATCTATGTTGCAATTGGACAAAAAGGTTCAACTGTTGCAGGTATCGTGAAAAAATTAGAAGATGCTGGTGCAATGGCTTATACAGTTGTTGTTGCTGCAAATGCTTCTGAACCAGCTGCAATGCAATTCTATTCTCCAATGACAGGTGCTGCTGTTGGTGAGTATTTCAGAGATATGGGTAAACCTGCTTTGATTGTTTATGATGATTTATCTAAACAAGCTGTTGCTTACCGTGAAGTATCTTTGTTGCTTCGTCGTCCTCCAGGTCGTGAGGCATATCCAGGTGACGTTTTCTACTTACACTCTCGTTTATTAGAGCGTTCAGCTAAAATTATTAACAGTGATTCTATCGCTGCAAAAATGAATGATTTACCAGCGTCTTTGGTAGGTAAAGTAAAAGGTGGTGGTTCTTTAACTGCTCTTCCAATTATTGAGACTCAAGCAGGTGACGTTGCAGCATATATTCCAACTAACGTAATTTCTATTACGGATGGTCAGATCTTCTTAGATTCAGATTTATTTAATTCAGGTATTCGTCCAGCTATTAACGTAGGTATTTCTGTATCTCGTGTTGGGGGTAATGCTCAAATTAAGTCAATGAAGAAAGTTGCAGGTACATTGAAATTGGATCAAGCACAATTCCGTGAATTAGAAGCTTTCGCGAAATTTGGTTCAGATTTAGATGCAGCTACGAAATCAGTACTTGATAAAGGTGCTCGTAACGTTGAGATATTAAAACAAAGAGAAGGAAATCCTTACCCAGTAGAAAAGCAAATTGCTATCATCTATGTAGGTACTAAAGGATTAATTCAACGTGTTCCTGTTGCTAAAGTAAAAGAATTCGAAACTGAATTTTTAAACTATTTAGAGGCTAAACATAAAGATGTTTTAGTTTCTTTAAAAGCTGGAAAATACACAGATGAAATCACTGATACTTTAACAAAAGTAGCTAGAGAAATCGCAGATAAATATTGATTAGAAATTAGCGATTAGCTATTAGTTGTTAGCGTAATCTAAAACTAATAGCTAATCGCTATTATCTAAAAGCTAAATAAATATGGCAAATTTAAAAGAAATAAGAAATCGTATCGCTTCCGTTGGATCTACAATGCAGATCACATCTGCAATGAAAATGGTTTCTGCTGCTAAATTAAAGAAAGCACAAGATGCAATTACTCAAATGAGACCGTATGCTGTAAAGCTTCAAGAGATATTGAGTAACTTGAGTTCTTCTTTGGATTTATCTGAAAATGCTTATTCTGAAACAAGAGAAGTTAAAAATGTTTTAATTATTGGTATTACTTCTAACCGTGGATTATGTGGTGGATTTAATAACAACGTTATTAAACAAGTTAACTTTTTGGTTAATAATGAATACAAAAAAGCAAACACAAAAGTTCTTTGTTTAGGTAAGAAAATCAAAGATTCTTTTAAAAATTCAGATAATTATTATATTAATTCTGAAATTGCTGAAGTAGAAGATATTTTTTCAAAATTAACATTTAATAATTCTGCAATTATTACGAATTCTTTGATGAATAGTTTTGTTGCAGGCGAATTTGATAAAATTATCGTTGTCTACAATAGCTTTATTAATGCAGCTTCTCAAGATGTTAAATCGGAACAGTTTTTACCAATTCTTCCTCCAGTATTGACTGGTAAAGAAGCAATTGGAGATTATATTTTTGAACCATCAAAAGAAGAAATTGTTGCTGATTTAATACCAAAATCTTTGAAAATTCAATTCTTTAAAGGGCTGTTAGATTCAAATGCTTCAGAACATGGTGCTCGTATGACTGCTATGCACAAAGCAACTGACAACGCTGCTGAAATGAAAAAATCATTAACTATTGGGTACAACAAAGCACGTCAAGCTGCGATTACAAGTGAAATCTTAGAAATCGTTGGTGGTGCAGAAGCATTGAAATCATAAGTTAATAAAACATATTTTAAAAAAGCCTTTATCACAAGATAAAGGCTTTTTTTTTTACTGAAAAGTAAATCAGAAAAATGAGGATGTTTGTGCATCCTCATTTTTCTGATTTAGACAATAGTTTATATTGACTATTGTTTTGATTTAATTGGTTTTAGTTCGATTGAAAACTATAACTACTTACTTATGAGATTCAAATATATATAAACTAATTTAAAGTTTTAACTGCTAACTTTTTAACTGTAGGTATAAGTTTTTTATCTGTTTTTTTGATCCACTTCTACTTATTTTTCTTGTATAATATTAAGCTATCTTTTATTTTAAGTAACATGTTTTTAAGTCTTGAAAAATTTGAACAAAAAAAAGAGATCATCATTAATAATCTCTTTTTTTTACTTCTAGGTGGTGGTAAATATCTTTTCCTTTTTCAGGAGTAGTAGATAGCTGTGTCGATTAATTTATATTTTTTAATTTGTATTTCTTTTTATTAATTCAAATCTATATATTTTTTATTAATTAATAGTTATGGATTTTTTTATCTGTAGTTATAAGTTTTTTATCTGCAAAAAGGAATCTTTTTCTTCTATTTTTTGTTTTCTAGTTTGTCAGTTTGTTTTGGTTGAAAAAAATCAATTACCATTTTAAAATATTTTTTTATGTTTGGAATTTTAACATTATCTTCTAAAATCAACTCATTATTATCCACTGTTTCATCTGTATTACTATTTTTTAATTCAGTATTGTTTTCAATTTGTGTTCCAATATATTCTATTGATTTTTTTATTGTTACAATTTCACCATTTTTTAATTTTATTTCAGAATATGAACCTTCCGCTTTTATATAAGATATTGTATTACTATCAAGGACTTTAACTTTCTCAAAGATTTGAGAAGTTATTTCATTTGTTTTGATTGATGTTTTTAATTTATCTTTTTCAATTTCAGCCATAGCTCTTGATATAGTTTCTTTCAGTTCATCTGAATCAATAGGCTTTAATAAGTAATCAAATACATTAACTTTTATAGCTTTTAAGACATATTTTCGATCGGCAGTTGTAAATATTATTTTAGAATTTATTTTGTTTTTTAAAAACTTAGCGATTTCAATTCCAGATTGGCCATTAAGGTGAATGTCTAATAAGATAATATCTGGTTTAAATTCCAACGATAGATCAATTGCATTTTGATATTCTGAAGCTTCGAAAACAATTTCGTAATTATCAACAGATCGATCTAGATATTTTTTGATAACTCTTCTTGCGTTTTCTTCGTCTTCAATAATTCCAATTTTCAACATTTATTCAATCTTATTTTCGATTATAAATAAAGATATGAAAATGAATTAGTTTTTCAGAATGTATTTTTTAAACGGGCATTATAAGTTTTTTAACTGTTCAAAACAAGTTTTATTTGAGTCTGACTAGCTGATTTTTTTTAAAGTTTTAGCATGAAATTATTTAAGTTTTGGTTGAAATCTGGCGAATACATTCTTAATATTACTTCTAGAAATGGGTAATTTTGTACCATCTTTTAAAAGGACTTCATTTGTAATACGATCAAGAGATTGAATATTTTCGATGTTAATAATATATGATTTGTGGATTTTTATAAACATATCACTCTTTTCTATTTGAATTTCTATAAATTTTAATGGTTTTGAAATTGTTATAGATTTTCCTTCTTTTAATTGAATTTCACAATAAGATCCTTCGGCTTTTATTATTAAGACTTTATCGTTATCAATTAATTGAGTGCCAGCAATTGTTGTTACCGAAATTTTTCGAGGTGCTAATTTTGTTTCAATTTTCTTTTCTGTTTTTATTTCTTCGTACACCCTTTTAGTTGAATCAATAAATTCTTCAACATCAATCGGTTTTAATATATAGTCAAATGCTTTTAATTTTAAGGCTTTGATTGCATATTCATTGTAGGCAGTAGTAAAAATTATTTTAACGTTGGATTTATCTTTTAAAAATGATGCTACATCAATACCTGATCCATTTAAGATATGTATATCTAAAAATAAAAGATCTGGCTTATGTTTTAAAACTGCATCGATTGATTCTTGATATTCTTCGGATTGAAATACAATTTCATAGTTTTCACAATACCTTTCTAGGTATTTAGAAATAACTCTTCTTGCATTTTCTTCATCATCAACAATTCCTATTCGTATCATTTTTCAATAATTGGTATTATTATTTCAACTTTTGTTCCTTTTGATTCTCCTAATTCATTAATATCAATATAAGTTGATCCATATTTGAATTTCCCTTTTTTATTGTATGATTTCAATCTTTCTTTTGTGATTTTCTCACCGTATGAAATATGATCTTTTAATTGAACGTCATCTTGCTTTTTTAATTGTGAGGCATCTCTTCCAATTCCATTATCTATTACTTCACATTTTAGTGAAAAACTATCAATAAGTGTGAAAACTATGTCAATTTTAAAGTCTGATCTTTTTTCTGTGAAACCATGTTTGATTGAATTTTCTATATAGGGTTGAATCAGCATATTAGGTATTCTAAAATTTAGTTGGCTTTCTGGTGTTTCATATATTATTTCCCATTGAAATTTATTTGAGAAACGCATTTGTTCTAATTCTAAATATTTTTGTAAAATGTCTATTTCTTTGCTTATTAGAACTGATGAATTCCTGGAAATATGCAATGTTTCGCGTAACAATTTTGAAAATTTACTTAAAAAATATTCTGCTTTATCATTTTCATTAAAAATTAAGAAACTTTGAATCGAATTCAATGTATTGAAGATGAAATGTGGATTCATTTGTGCAAAAAGAGCTTTTTGTTCTAGAATAATCAATTTTTGTTTTGTTTCAAATTGTCTTTTTTTAAAACGATTAAATAAATAAATTAAAAATCCAATTATTAAAAGTATTAATAACTTGAAATAAGTTTTTCTCCAAAAAGGGGCTTCTATTTCAAAGGAGGCTATTTTTTGATTAGTTGACCATTGATTATTTTCGTTCAGAAAGGCTACTTCTAATTCATAAATACCATCCTCAGGATTGTATAACGTCAACTCGGGGTCTTTTATAAATGACCAACTAGAATTTGAATGAAAACGGTATTTATATTTCCCTTTTGTTACAAAATTAATTGTACTAAAATTAATTTTTACAATGTCTTTATTAAAGGGGATAACTATTTTTTTTGTGATGTCTAATTGAATTTTATTATCTAAAATGACTGAATTTAATTTGATTTTATTCTCTTGCTTAGAATTGTAAAATTTATTTATTTCTATTTTCGACAACCCTTTTTTTGTTCCAATCCATGCATATTTTTCATCAACGTAAATTGAATTGATTTCATTTGAAATTAAACCGTGATTTTGAGTGATACATTCGATGGTAATTTCTCCTAATTCATCTTTTTTTAATACATTAACTCCTCTTCGTGTACCTAACCATAAATTATTTTTAACATCTTCGAATACACAAGATATATCATCACTTAATAAACCTTTCAGTTTTATAAACTTATTTGATTTCAATGAAAATACTCCTCCATCTCTTGTTGTTATAATTTTTCCCCATTTAGTTGAATAGATTAAATCTGTTACACGAAATCCAAATTCATCTTGTTTAAATGGAATAAGTTTTCTTTTTTTTAGTTGAAAAAGACCATTGATATTACCCGCCCAAATTTGTCCAGTATTATCTTGCATGATTGCTTGATAATATTTCCTTTCTTTTATCGATATTTGAGAAATATTTTCAACGATACCATTTTTAGATAGTCTTAAAATAGGTTCTCCTATTAAAAATGTGTTTTCAGGTGTAGAGTAGAAGTCTATTGTTCGATCCAGTGTTATATTTTTATCGTTGAAAAATGTCCCGTTAATTGGATAAGAAATTATAGGTTGCTTTCCTATATAACCAAATTCGGTATAACCGGGAAAGTTTTTAATGATTGTTTCACATTTATCACCAGTAATCACTTGATAATTACCATTTAATAAGCCAAGATATATTTTATTGTTTACGCCTAAAACACTATATACTTCGTTGGAAATTAGTCCATTCTTTTTATTGAAATTTTTAATTGCATTATTTGGTAGATAAAAAATGCCAGCTTCGAGCGTTGAAAACCAATATCCACCATTTTTATCTTTAAAAACACTTGATATTGAAAAATTATTTAAAATTGTTTTAGTATAAATTGGTTTTCCATTGATTATATTAAAAATTTGAACTCCTTTTAAAAAAGTTCCTAGCCATAATGTATTTTCAATTTTTTGAATTGATATGATGTTTGAATTTAAATAGGGGTCTGTTATTTGCCCTGAATTTATATTATAGGCTTTATTATCGCACAGTAAATATCCATCTTGTGGAGTTCCACTTGTTAATAGTCTATAACTTTTAAGATTTACTTTAGTTTTAATATCATATTTTTTACCATATAAATTATCCTGAATGGTTACAATTCTTTCTTCTATATTTTTTTTTGAAAAGTTTTTTTCATGTAAACGATTACAACTCCATAATAATTGATTATCAATTTTATTGATAACGACTTTAACAGCATTGCCAATTGAAAAAGATGATTTTGTCAGATATTTTTTTAATTCTCCTTTGTCTGTGATTATTACAGCTCCTTGATTTCTACTTGTTAAAATTAATGTATTGTTTTTTTTAACTAGAATACTTCTATCACTATTAGCGTCAACACGAAGGTTTTTAATAATTTTATTGTTGTATTTGTAGTGATGTATTTTACCATTATAATAGTAACACAAACCTATTTTTAAAGTTAGAAACCACAGACGACCTTTATAATCTTTGTAAATTTGAATTATGACGTTGTCTATTAAACCGTCTTTTTTTGTATATGTTTTGAATTTTCTTCCGTTGTATTTTGCTAAACCTCTATCAGTTGCAATCCAAATATTACCTTCATTATCTTGCTCAATATCGTATGTTTCGGAACTTGGTAAACCAACATTAATTGTGAAATTTCTAAAATTGTAATTTCCTTCAATTTTTTGTTGAGCAAATGAATTTGTTGAAATTAACAAAAAACAAAAAAGAAATAATTTAATTATATTCAATGAAAGTTATTATATGGATTTTCAAAATTAGAAAGAAAAGGCGAGATTCGACTACTCTTTAAGTAGATTAAGAATAGGGATCATTATTTCAACTTTTGTTCCTGTATTTTCACTGTTGTTTTCGGGGAGGTAATAACTTGATCCATAGGTGTATTTACCTTTTTTATTGTAAGAGGTCAATCTTTCTTTCGTGATTTTTTCGCCATAAGAAATATGTTCTTTGTAATTAACTTGTTCCTTTTTATTTAATTGAGAGGCTTCTCTTCCGATCCCATTATCAATTACTTCGCATTTTAATGTAGATGCATCAATTAAAGTAAAAATGATTTCAATTTTAAAATCAGATCTCTTTTCTGTGAATCCGTGTTTGATTGAATTTTCTATATATGGCTGGATCAGCATATTTGGAATCCTAAAATTTAATTCCTTCTCTGGTGTATTATAGATTATTTCCCATTGAAATTTATTAGAGAAACGCATTTGTTCTAATTCTAAATATTTTTCTAAAATGTCAATCTCTTTATTTAATAAAACGGATGAATTTCTTGATATATGAAGTGTCTCCCTCAATAATTTCGAGAATTTTGAAAGGAAATACTCCGCTTTATCGTTTTCGTTGTAAATCAAGAAACTTTGTATTGAATTCAAAGTGTTAAAAATGAAATGGGGATTCATTTGGGCAAAGAGGGCTTTTTGTTCAAGTATGATTAATTTTTGCTTTGTTTCAAATTGTTTTTTCTTAAAAAGGAATAAAAGGTAGATCAAATATCCAATTATTATAATAATGACTATTTTAAATGTTAATTTTCTCCAAAATGGGGGCTCTATCTCAAATGAAACAATTTTTTGAGTTTTTATCCATTTGTTATTTTCATTTAAAAAAGAGACTTCTAAATCATAAATTCCGTCTTGTGGATTAAGTAATGTAATAATAGGTTCTTGAATAATTGTCCAACTTGAAGCTGAATTTAGTCGATACCTATATTTGCCTTTAGTTATAAAATTAATAGTACCAAAATGAATGGATACAACATCTTTATCATGAGGGATAACGATGTTTTTCTTGAGGTTTAACTTTATTTCATTATTTAAAATAATGGAATTTAATATGATTTTATTGCCTTCTGATTTTTGGTGGAAATTTGAAATGTCTATTTTGGACAATCCCTTTTTTGTTGCAATCCAAGCGTATTTTGAATCTGTAGTTATAGATGTAATTTCATTGGAATACAGTCCATAATTTTTTGTAATACAACCTACATCATATGTTCCATCAGCTCGCTTAGAAACTAAATTAACACCAAAGTTTGTACCTACCCATAGTCGATTCAAATAGTCAACCTCAATTGCCGTTATATCTTCACTTAATAAATTGTTTATTTTTGTAAACTTCTTATTTTTAAAAATAAATAATCCGCCATCTCTTGTTGCTATAATTTTTTCCCAGTTTTCATGAAATAATAAATCAGTCACTTTAAATGAAAATTTAGCATGTTGATAAGGGATTAATTTTCCATTAATTAATTGATGTAGACCTTTTGTATTTCCCGCCCAAATTATTTTTTGACCATCTTCCATGACGGCTTGAAATGAATTATTGTCAAGATTTACTTTTGCTAGATATTGGATCTGACCATCGGGATAAAATTTTATTAAATCTTCTTTTATTCCTATACAGCTTTCGTTAGTAGAATAAAAATCTTTTCTGAAAGTACCTTCGATTATTTTACCTTTGAAATGATTCCCTAATTCATCTGAAGAAATGATCTCTTTTCCAACCATTCCAAATGTTGAAGCAGTATTTAGAGATTGAATTTTATTTCTTATTGAGTAGTCTTTTATTATCTGATAATTCCCTCCGAAATAGGAGATATAAATTTCATTGTTTTGTTTGGTCAGATTTATAATATGATTTTCAAGTAATCCATTGTTTTTATTTATTCCCTCAATAGAGGTGAAGGGCAAATAAAACACTCCTTCTTCTAATGTTGTAAACCAATAACCTCCTTGATTATCTTTAAATACATTTGAGATGGAATAGTTTTTTAATAAAGTCCTTTTAAATGTTGGTTTTCCGTTTATTATTCTATAAAGATCAACTCCAAACTTTGAATAACCAACCCACAATTCATTTTTAAATTTATTGATTTGAATGACGGTTTTTCGCGTGTTTGTAATTATTTTCTTTTTCGTTTGAAAATCATAAATAGTATTATTATATAGAAAGTAACCTTTATGATTATCACCTGTTGCGGCAAATTTTCCTTTTATTGATCCGGATGAAATAAATGTTGGTTTTATTTCATCTTTTAACTGAATATATAAATCTGAATTTAAACCGAAAAACACCTTTTTTTCATAACTTAATTTTGAATTGTATGACCAAAGGTATTGATTTTCATATTGTTTAAAAATCATGAAATTATAATCTTTAAATTCTCGGCTTACTTTTCCTGTATTGGTGATTATAATTTTACCCAGATTTCGTATTGAGAGTATAAGTGTTTTGTTTTTTAAAATACAGATGTCTTTATCAGAATGCTGAGATTGGCTGACATATTTGTGAATTAAATGATTAAATCTATATTTTTTGATTTCTCCATTTTCATAATAACATAAATCATTTTCGCGTGTTAAAAACCATAGTTTACCAAAAGTATCTTTGTATATTTTAAATACAACATCATCTATTAAACCATCTTTTTTGGTGTATATTTTAAATTTTCTGCTATTATATTTTGCTAAACCTCTATCCGTTGCAATCCAAATATTACCTTCTTTATCTTGATTTACATCATACGTCTCTGAACTTGGAAGACCGTTTTCAATGCTATAATGTTTGTAGTGATATTGTCCTTTAATTTTATCTTGAGAGTATACAATTGAAGGGAATAGTAAAAGAATGAAGAAGCAAATTAATACTTTAAATAAATTGAAGATCTTACTCGTTGAATTTTTCACCTTTTTTTTGTAAAATTAGTGAATATTAACTGTTTTTTAGTTGATTGGTATTTACTTTTACGACTTAAATTGTTCATCGAATAGTTTGTTTTAACTTAGCAGACAAATTCAAGATATTTTGTTGAAAGGTTTTATTTTTATTCTGATTAGTTACTTTGTCTTTTTCAAAGCTACATCTTCTTTTGCCCAAGAACCTTATTATTATACAATTAATGATGAGAATGGACTTCCTTCGAATGAAGTATACCAAGTTCTGCAAGATGATTTTGGATATATTTGGATCGGTTGTGACGCTGGTCTTTTCAAATATGATGGCTTTGAATACAAGCAGTATAAAAATGTTAACCAAAATGGAAGAAGTATATCTGGACTTCAATTAGACAGTAAAAATCGTATTTGGTGTCGAAATTTTAATGGTCAAGTTTACAGAGTAAATGGAGATTCATTAAAATTAATTGCTGATTTTAAACAAAACACTTCGAGTAATAATTTCACAATCGATGAAAATTGTAATGCATGGATTGTTTGTGAGAATAAATTGATTGAATTTAATGAAAACGGAAAACAACTAAAATCTGTTAACATTCCTAATTCTATTGGATTGAATAGTTTTATAGTTGATGTTGTTTTTTATAAAAAGACATTGTATTTAAGTCAATCTGATAATGGAATTTTAAAATTTAATTCTTCTAATAATTCATTTAAAAAATTAAAAATTTCCTCTGATGAAAATTTGATTAAAAGACGTTCTGCTTTTTTTTTAAAGAATGATTTATTACATCTTGTTTCTGAAGAATTAAACGGAAAGAGTTATGTTATCAGTAAACTATCTGGGGAAATCTTTAGTCCAATTAGAAAATATTTCACAGAAGATAAAAACATTTTAATTTATAAAATCGTTTCTTTCAGTCAAAATGAAGCATGGATTTGTACTTCAACAGGTGCTTTTGATGATAAAATTGAAGATCAAAATTTAGATCATATCAATACTTTATTAAAAGATAAAAAAATCAGTTATAGTCTAAAAGATCGTGAAGGGATGTATTGGTTTTGTACATTAACAGATGGTATTTTTGTTTTTCCTTCGTTGGATGTTTTAAAATATGATCCTGTTTCTTCTTTACTTGCAAATAAAAATGTTACCGCCATTGGTGAGGGATTAAATGGAGAAGTTGTAATTGGAATGGGGACGGGTGCTATTTCAATTTTGAATTCCGTTTCAAGGCAAGTTAAAAATGTGGAGATTGTTTCTGATTTGAAATTATTGACTGTGAAAAAAATTGTCAGTTACAAAGGAGTAACCTATATCGCTCATGGTCAATTAACTTATCTAAAAGATGGAGTATATAAAGCTTTACCTTTTTATCACATTCGTGATTTTATAATTTTAAAAGATACTTTTTATTATGTCTCTTCTCATATTGTTGGTAAAATTGCGATGAAAGATCTCGATAACGGGGACACAAAAAAACACATTACTTTACGAAAAACAGGAGGACGTAATATAATTATCAATCCGATTAATGGTAAGATTTATTTTGTTTTGAATGAAGGGGTGTTTTATTATAAAAATCAGAAATGGACACCTGTTTTTTACAAAGGAAAACCAATATATGCATCATCTATAGCTTATGAAAATAATAAATTATGGATTGCAAGTATATCTTCAGGTTTATTGGTCTTTAAGAATGATAAATTTGTTCAGAAATTCGATGTGAATTCTGGATTGAAGGAAAGTGAAATCAAATTTCTTAGCGTATCAAATAAATATGTTTGGGCATGTGGAAACTCTTATTTATATAGAATCGCTAGTACCTCGAATCAAATCGCTTTTTTCAATAATTCAAATGGAATTAATGCTTCAGAAGTGAAGACAATTGCCGTTATTAATCATTATGTTTACATTGGTACTAATAAAGGATTGAGTGTTTTTTCTGAAAATTTTCCTTGGAAAAACAGTGTGATTCCTAATATTGAAATTAATTCTATTTACGAAGGCAATCTTCCTATTCCTTTTAAAAATGGAATCCAACTTTCTTATGGACATAAAAATATTTATATTCATTTAGCTTCAATTTCTTTCAAAAGCAAGTCTAATTTTTCTTACATCTATCGAATTAAAGGATTAAATGAGGAATGGATAAAGATTCCAGTGCAAAATAAAAGTATCGTTTTTTCGAATTTGCCTTCAGGAGAATTTCAGCTTGAAATTAAATCCATCAATGAATCGGATGTAGAAAGTAAAATGTTAATTATTCCATTATTTATTGAAAGTCCGATTTGGGAAAAAGGGTGGTTTTATATTTTAATAACCCTTTTATCAATTGGTATAATTGGAGGTCTTTTTTATTTAAGAGTAAAATTTATACATCGAAAAGCTGATCAACATTCTAAATTTGTTTCTTCACAGTTAACGGCCTTAAAAGCACAAATGAATCCTCATTTTATGTTTAATGCATTGAATTCTATTCAAGATTTAGTATTGGAAAGAGATATAAAAAATTCTAATTTATATCTATCAAAATTCAGCAATTTAATGCGTAAAATATTGGACGCTTCTGGGCAAGAAAAAATTTCTTTGAATGATGAATTAGATATTTTGAATTTGTATTTGGATTTAGAAAAGTTAAGATTTGGAGATGAATTTACTTTTTCAATTATTTGTGATCGTTCTGTTGATGCTTTTGAAGTTGAAATTCCTTCAATGATTATTCAGCCCTTTATAGAAAACGCATTAAAGCATGGACTTTTACATAAAAAAGGACAAAAAGTGTTAACGATTGAATTTCAATCTAATGAAGGTTTAATTTGTTTAATTAAAGACAATGGAGTAGGGAGAAAGCATGCTGAAGAAATCAAAGAAAGAAGAGCGAGTAATCACCGATCTTTTGCTACAAATGCAACTGAAAAGCGAATTGAATTATTGAATGAATACGACAAAGAAAATTACAGTTTTGAAATCGTAGATTTAGAAGAAAATGGAATTTCATTGGGTACATTGGTAAAAATTAAAATGCCTTTATAGATCCGCACCTAAGAAATTAGATTGGGCCCCATAGATTAAAAAAGTGAAAGAATTTCGAACTGTTTGAATCCCGATTTTTCTTCGGGATGAGTTTTTGAAATTGTCACTTTTTTGATCGTAATGGGTAATTTAATTTGTTAATTGCTAGACTTTTTCTTCGAAAGCTTCTCTTTCTCTCTTTTTGGGGTGATGCCCAAAAGTAAGAAATGGTAACGAATTGACTACTGTATTTTTTAAAATTACCTTATATTCGAAGTATGAATTTTATAGTAAAAAATCTCTTTTATAAGTATCCTATTCTGGGAATTATCTTTTCGTAAACCAAGAAGACCTTTTCATAAAACAATTTCTGTTCATCTTCTTTTTGTATCTTTACTTTGTAGAAAATTAAAAAAATGAGCAATCCTTTAAAAGCGATCATTATTGACGACGAAGAAAGAGCAAGAAATACCCTTTCTACTTTGCTAGGAGAATTTTGCCCTACCGTATCAGTAGAAGCAAAATGTTCAAATGTTTTGGATGCTGTTGAACAAATTAAGCTTTTTAAACCTGATGTTGTTTTTTTAGATATTGAAATGCCTGAGTACAATGGTTTTGAATTGTTCGATTTTTTCGATGAAGTTACGTTTGAAGTCATTTTTGTTACTGCTTATGATCAATATGCTATTAAAGCTTTTGAAGTTTCAGCGATTGACTATTTGTTAAAACCAGTTGAAATTGAACTTTTACAAAAAGCGGTTATAAAAGCGGAGAAAAAGACATTTCTAAAAAATAACAAAGAACAATTAGGGATCTTAAAAAATATTTACAAAGGTGAGGAAATAAAAAAAATAGCTCTGCCTTTAATGGATGGTTTAACCTTTGTTGAACTTGCTGAAATTTCAGTTTTCTCTGCGGATGGGGCATATACTAATGTTGTTTTTCATAATAAAAGTAAAATTTTGGTGAGTAAACGTCTCAAGTTTTTCGAAGATTTATTAGAAAACAGATCGATCTTTTTCAGGGCTCATCGCTCTAGTTTAATCAACGTCAATTTCATCAAAAAATATTTGAAGGGTAAAAATAGCATCCTTATGGATAACGGAGATGAAATTTCTTTATCCAGAGATCGAAAACATGAATTTGAGAGTTTGTTGAAAGAGTTGGAAATTTCATGTTAACCCCTTTTTCGGTACTATTTTTTTTAGCACAAGCTAAAATAAAATCACTCAGCAGGGGTTGTTCAGCCTTCGATCTTTTAACAATACCAATGTTGGTGTTAGTTGTTTTTTCGTTTTGTAGTCGTGCTAGGCTGAGTGATTTTATGATTTCTCATTATTTCATCATCAAACATCAAACATCTCCCTCTTGGCATCATAAACAGTTCGATAAATAGTTGCACCAGGCTGAGTGATTTTAAGATTTTCCAAAGAATTAAAGCACTCTAATTATTTCATTAAACACCAAACACCAAACATATCCATCTTGGTATCATAAACAGTTCGATAAATAGTTGCGCCAGGCTGAGTGATTTTAAGATTTTCCAAATAATTAAAGCACTCTAATTATTTCATTAAACACCAAACACCAAACATATCCATCTTGGTATCATAAACAGTTCGATAAATAGTTGCGCCAGGCTGAGTGATTTTAAGATTTTCCAAAGAATTAAAGCACTCTAATTATTTCATTAAACACCAAACATCAAACATCTCCCTCTTGGCATCATAAACAGTTCGATAAATAGTTGCGCCAGGCTGAGTGATTTTATGATTTTCCAAGGGAAAACCATAAAATTGTACCGAAGCCCAGCTCTTTTTATCAAATACATCGATTTATTTACCAAAATAACCTTCTCAATTATTTTTTTAATTTTTTATTAGAATTAATCTCAATTTGATGATATAAACTAAGTAATAACACCTATTAATTTAGTGTGTTTTACTTTCTTTGCCCTCCTTT
>CANJKA010000069.1 GCA_947474675.1 Flavobacteriales bacterium | reverse complement strand
ATAGAAGTATACGTTGAAGCATTTGAAACATGATTAGCAAAAGTTGCACCTCCTTGTGTCCTAGAATCAACGGTTAATTTATCTCCTAAAGAGGTTGTGAGATTATTGACAACAGTTGGTAGATCGTTTACATAGGTGTAGCTGTTTCCTATGAATAAAACTGATAAGCTATCTTGAGAAAAAATGTGATTTGATAAAATAGATAATGTTAGTAATAGAATTTTTTTCATTTTTTTTAAATTATAGTTATATTTAAAACGACACGTAAAAAGATAGGTTGCTTGTAAATAAAACGGTTTTAATCACGTTAATTCGTATTATTGGAAGGCTAATATTGATTAGGTTTGTTTAATTAATTATTAAAATATAAGTTGAATTTCTATGTTTTAGAGTCTAATTATTAATTCAATAGTCTCTTTTTCAGTGTTAAATGATTTATTAGGTTCTTTTTCAAAAATTCCAAATACTGTTGAACCACTTCCTGACATTGAAGCATAAATTGCCCCTTCCTTGTAAAGTTTTTCTTTAACTTCTAATAAGTCAGGATAAATTCTAAAAACTGTTTTTTCGAAATCATTTTCTAATTCACTTTTCCATGTTGATATAGGTTGTGTAACAATTTCTGAAACAGTTTTGGAATTCTTCGAAAATTGAGCACCTGCAAAAGCTTCTTTCGTTCCAACATGAATTCCAATATTCACTATTTTTAGATAATATCCAGTTAAATCAATAGGTGTTTTTGAAAGAATTTCTCCTCTACCTTTCGCAATTTGTGGAGTGTTTTGAATAAAAAAAGGACAATCGCTTCCCAATTGACTCGCTAATTCCTCTAAAACTTGATTTGATAAATTTAAATTAAATAAAGTATTAATTCCAGTTAAAATATACGATGCATCAGCAGATCCACCACCTAAACCACCGCCCATAGGAATGATTTTTTTTAAATGAATGTAAATAGGGGAGATGTTATACTTTTCCTTCATCAATAAGTATGCTTTGACGCAAAGATTAGAGTCAATATCTCCAGGAATTGGTATTCCAGATAGTATGAATTCAAATTTATCAGCAGGAAGAATTTCCAAAATATCAGTAAAAGGAATTGGAATCATAGCGGTTTCTAGCTCGTGAAATCCGTCATTTCTCTTGTTTAAAATATGTAGGCCTAAATTAATTTTAGCCGGAGGAAATAATATCATATCACAAAGATAGGTAGAAGCAAACTATTTTCGTAACTTTGCGGTCTCAAATTAGAATAAAATGGCAACATATTTAGACTTCGAAGAACCGATAAAAGCATTAGAAGAGCAAATTGAACAGACAAAAGTAATTGGTGCAAGTGCCGAATTAGATATGTCTGATAAAGTCAAAGAGCTGGAAGTGAAGCTTGCAAAGGTTACAAAAGATATTTTTTCAGGGTTGACACCTTGGCAACGAGTTCAATTGTCTCGTCACCCTGACAGACCTTATACATTAGCGTATATCAATGCAATAACGGATGGTACTTTCCAAGAGTTACATGGAGATAGAACCGTAAAAGATGACAAAGCAATGATTGGTGGTTTTGGATTGTTGGATGGTAAAACAGTTATGTTTATTGGTCAACAAAAAGGAATTAATACTAAAATGCGTCAGTACCGTAACTTTGGGATGCCAAATCCTGAAGGATATAGAAAAGCATTGCGCTTAATGAAATTAGCTGAAAAATTCAATAAACCAATCGTGACAATTATTGATACTCCAGGAGCTTATCCAGGATTAGAAGCAGAAGAACGTGGACAAGGGGAGGCAATTGCTAGGAATATCTATGAAATGATGCGCTTGAAAGTTCCTGTAATTTGTATCATCATTGGTGAAGGTGCATCTGGAGGAGCTTTAGGGATAGGTGTTGGTGATAAAGTTGTTATGCTTGAAAATACATGGTATTCAGTTATTTCTCCAGAGTCTTGTTCTTCAATACTTTGGAGATCTTGGGATTTTAAAGAAAAAGCAGCTGATGCTTTAAAATTAACTTCTTCTGATATGAAGAGATTGAAATTGGTAGATGATGTTATCAAAGAGCCATTAAATGGAGCTCATAGAAATCAAGAAGAAATGTTTTCAATTGTAAAAAATGAAATTAAAAAATACATTGCTGATTTAGATAAAATTAAACCTGCAAAACGTATTGATGATAGAATTGAGAAATTTTGTTCTATGGGGGTTTGGAAGTAATTAATTTCAGATTACAAATTTCAGATTTAAAAAATTTATATATAATCAAAAGCAGCCGGTGTTATCATCGGTTGTTTTGGTTTTAAAGAGTAAAATTATTTTTAACAACGGTATTAAATATCGTTATTTAATAGACTATAAAATGAGATCAATTATTGAAGCAGCATGGGATAACCGTGAATTATTGAAAGAGACAGAAACAATTGAAGCTATTAATCATGTTATTGAAGATATTGATAAAGGCTTTTTACGAGTGGCTGAACCAGCTGAAAATGGAGAATGGATTGTGAATGAATGGGTGAAAAAAGCTGTTGTAATGTATTTTCCTATTCGTCAAATGGAAACAATTGAAGTGGGGCCTTTTGAATTCCATGATAAAATGGCTTTAAAAACAAATTACAAAGAATTAGGAGTAAGAGTTGTTCCTCCTGCAGTTGCAAGATATGGTGCTTTTATCTCTTCAGGAGTTATTTTAATGCCATCTTATGTAAACATTGGAGCTTATGTAGATTCAGGAACTATGGTGGATACATGGGCAACTGTTGGATCATGTGCTCAAATTGGAAAAAATGTACACTTGAGTGGAGGAGTTGGAATTGGAGGAGTGTTAGAACCTTTACAAGCAGCACCTGTTATAATTGAAGATGGAGCTTTTATTGGTTCTCGTTGTATAGTAGTTGAAGGAGTTAGAGTTT
Source organism: Flavobacteriales bacterium (assembly GCA_947474675.1). GTDB lineage: Bacteria > Bacteroidota > Bacteroidia > Flavobacteriales_D > Crocinitomicaceae > CAIUKX01. The sequence goes on along the minus strand of CANJKA010000069.1, from coordinate 18,266 downwards.
GTAAAGAAGCTGTTTTGGGTGCGAATGTTGTTTTAACTAAATCAACCAAAATAATTGATGTTTCTGGGCCTTCTCCAATTGAATACATTGGTTATGTTCCTGAAAGATGTGTAGTAATCCCTGGTTCTTATACTAAATCATTTCCAGCAGGTGATTTTCAAGTTCCATGTGCATTGATAATTGGAAAACGTAAAGAATCTACAGATTTAAAAACTTCTTTGAATGATGCTTTGAGAGAGCATAATGTGGCGGTATAGATCATTTAAAAATGAACAATAAAAAAGGGAGATCAGTTAAAATCTCCCTTTTTTATTGCTAATTTTAGGTTATCTTATTTTAAAAGATATACCAGCAGAAATCATAGGCCCACCTAATCCTAATTCCATGTTTAATCCAATGTTTGGAGTGAAATAATATCTCAATCCAGTACAAAGTCTCATAGATACAGGGATTAAAGTTAAATTACTAACGTCTGAAGTTAATAAATCTGTTTGTATAACATCATTTACATAATATTTTCTATATCTATTGTTCGTTCCAACACCTACTCCAAAATATGCATCTAATGCTGGATTTGAAATATCAAAATGAAAATTCAATCTAGCTTGGAAACGAACTCGTTGCATCGTTCTTCTTTCATTAGTTACTGTAATAACATTATCGTAATTTAAAGTTGTACTATTGTATTTTGGTACTGTGTCAGTGTTAATATTTGTGATTTTATTAGAATTATAAATAAAATCAAAACCTAAACCAATTTTATCTCCTAACATGTATTCAGCTCTTAAACCTGCAGGACCAATTCCGGTAGCTTTAAAACTTGAAACATTTGAACTGCTTTCTAATAAAGAATAAAACGAGGCACCAAAATTTGGATAACCATAATATGGATCAATAATAAAGCTTCCTTGAGAATTAGCTTGAGAAAAAGCTGAGAAAGATGAAATTGCTATTGCAATTACACTTGTTAATTTAAGAATGTTTTTTTTCATGTTATTGTGTTTAATTTAATGTAAATAAACCTATTTTATTTAGATTAGTTCTATAGGATAACACAAAATTAACAGTTTTTTTTTAACAAGCATACTTTATAACTAGCTTTTAAGTCTTTAAATTAATAAGTAAATGGTTTCCTTTTTTTGAATAAAAAAAATGCAGGAACATTTCTATTCCTGCATTAAAAATTTAAATATATTTTTCTATTAAGCTTCCTGCATCTTAATTAAATTCAAAGCAGAACCTGCTTTGTACCAATCAATTTGTTGTTCATTATACGTATGATTCAACATGATATTTTCTTTTGAACCATTTTCATGAACTACTTCTAACGTAATTTGTTTACCTGGAGCGATATCTTTTAAATCAGTAAAGTTGAAAACGTCATTTTCAAGAATTTTCGTGTAGTCAGATTCAGTTTCGAATGTCAAACCTAAGATTCCTTGTTTTTTCAAATTCGTTTCATGAATTCTTGCGAAAGATTTTACAATAATCGCTTTAACACCTAAATGTCTTGGCTCCATTGCAGCGTGCTCACGAGAAGAACCTTCTCCATAATTGTGATCTCCAACAACAATTGAAGGAACTCCAGCAGCTTTATAAGCTCTTTGTACAGCTGGAACTTCACCATAAACTCCTGTCAACTGATTTTTAACAGTATTTGCTTTTCCGTTGAATGCGTTTTCAGCACCAATTAGCATATTGTTAGAAATGTTATCTAAATGTCCTCTGTATTTCAACCAAGGTCCTGCCATAGAAATGTGATCAGTTGTACATTTTCCAGCAGCTTTGATTAATAATTTTAATCCGCTAATGTTTTGTCCATCCCATGGTTCAAAAGACTCTAATAACTGTAGACGACTTGAATCATCAGCAACAGAAATAACAACATCAGATCCATCAGCTGCAGGTGCTTGGTAACCTGAATCTTCCACATCAAATCCTCTTGGAGGTAATTCCCATCCTGTTGGAGCATCAAATTTTACTTGTTCACCTTTGTCATTTGTCAATGTATCTGTTAAAGGATTAAATCCTAAATCTCCAGCGATAGCAATTGCAGCTACGATTTCTGGTGAAGAAACAAATGCATGAGTATTTGGATTTCCATCGGCTCTTTTAGAGAAGTTTCTATTGAAAGAATGGATGATTGTATTTTTCTCACCTTTTTCAGCTCCTGGTCTGTCCCATTGTCCGATACAAGGTCCACAAGCATTTGTGAAAACTTTAGTGCCTATTTTTTCGAAAGTATCGATGATCCCATCTCTTTGAATTGTATATCTAACTTGTTCTGATCCTGGATTAATTCCGAATTCAGCTTTAGGTGTTAATCCCTTTTCAATAGCTTGTTTAGCGATAGAAGCAGCACGAGACATGTCTTCGTAAGAAGAGTTTGTACAAGAACCGATTAATCCCCATTCAACTTTCGTTGGCCAATCGTTAGCAGCAGCTTCAGCTTTCATTTTAGAAATTGAAGTTCCTCTGTCTGGAGTGAAAGGTCCGTTAATTTGTGGTTCTAATTCTGATAAGTTGATTTCAATTACTTGATCAAAATAAGCTTCAGGATTTGCATAAACTTCAGCATCTCCAGTTAAGTGTTCAGCAATCACATCAGCAGCATCAACAACATCTTGACGGCCAGTTGCAGCTAAATATCTTCTCATTGAATCATCGTAACCAAAAGTTGAAGTTGTAGCTCCAATTTCAGCCCCCATGTTACAAATAGTTCCTTTTCCAGTACAAGATAACGAAATAGCACCTTCACCGAAATATTCAACAATTGCACCCGTTCCACCTTTTACAGTAAGAATATCAGCCACTTTAAGGATAACGTCTTTTGCAGATGTCCAACCACTTAAAGAACCTGTTAATTTAATACCAATTAATTTTGGAAATTTTAATTCCCAAGCCATACCAGCCATTACATCAACAGCATCAGCACCACCAACACCAATTGCAACCATTCCTAATCCTCCTGCATTTACTGTATGAGAATCAGTTCCAATCATCATTCCTCCAGGGAAAGCATAATTTTCTAGGACAACTTGGTGAATAATTCCAGCTCCTGGTTTCCAGAAACCGATACCATATTTATTAGATATAGAAGACAAGAAGTTAAATACTTCATTGTTTTGGTTAATTGAATCTTGTAAATCTTTAGAAGCACCAACTCTAGCTTGGATCAAGTGATCCGCATGAACTGTTGAAGGTACAGCAACTTTAGGTTTACCAGCTTGCATGAATTGTAATAAAGCCATTTGAGCTGTTGCATCTTGCATTGCTACACGGTCTGGAGCGAAATCAACGTATGAATTTCCTCTTTCAAAATTTTCAGTTGCATTCCCATCCCATAAGTGAGTAAAAAGAATCTTTTCTGTCAAAGTTAAAGGTTTACCTACTATTTTACGAGCAGCTTCTACGCGCTCTGGAAATAAGGCATATACCTTTTTAATCATGTCTAAATCGAATACCATAAATTGTGTTGTTTAAGATCTACTTAAAATGTGTGTCGCGAAAATACACAAATTGTATTAATTTTAAATGAAAATAAGGAAAAGTTTTTTGAATTTTAGATAGATGACATAATGACTCAAGATCGCTTCGATCAAAGATATTTGACTTCGGTGAGCTCAATCGAACGATCGCTGTGCTTTTAAACTTGATTTAAATAAAAATAAAATGATTATTCATGCAATGATAATCAAGTCTTTGAGCGGAGTGTCACGTCTTTATATCTTAAATCTAATTTTCTTTCAATCAATAATATCTACCGTTTAAATAATTTATAGTTATCGATATTTGTTATTCCACTATATTTGACAAAACTATATACTATGAATCTTAAAAATGCTTTGCTAATATTTTTCTCTTTTATTTTCTCTTTATCCGTTTTAGCTCAAAAAGAAGAATATTCGTGCTCTCATATTAAAAGTAAAAATAAAACGTTAAAAAGTAACACACTTTCCGTTGTGCAAATTGCTCAAACAGAAAGGTACGATGTTCATTTTTATCAGTTAGATTTAAATTTGACAAACACGTCAACTCAACTTTCGGGAACAGTTGATATTCATGGTACAGCCAAAGAATATTTAGATTCTGTTTGGTTCGAATTATTTGAAACATTTACAATTTCTGACATAAAGTTAAATGGAATCTCAGTCGTATATGCACGTAATTTATCAGCAATAAAAGTCCCGGTTAATCTTTTAACAAACGGCGATTTTATAATTTCAGTGACTTATAATGGAACACCTCCAACTGCTTCAACCAATCCCTTAGGTGGTTCAGGTATGACAAATGATAATTCTCCATCATGGGGAAATCAAGTAACATGGTCGTTAAGTGAACCATTTTCAGCATTTGAATGGTTTCCATGCAAACAATCGTTAACTGATAAAGCGGATAGTGTTTATGTAAACATTACAGTGCCTTCTGCTTGTAAAGCAGGTTCAAATGGTGTATTAGAACAAGAGCTTGCTTTAGGAAACGGTACCACAAAATTTATGTGGAAACATCGATATCCGATTGATTATTATTTAATTTCTGTCGCTGTTGCTGAATATGTAGATTACACAGTCTATGCAAATCCAGTTGGAGCTCCAAATCCTATTCCAATTCAAAATTTTATTTACAATAATCCAGCTACTTTGCCGAATTTCCAAACAGATATTGATGAAACTGTTGATTTTATTGAATATTTTTCAGAAGTTTTTGGGTTATACCCTTTTTATAATGAGAAGTACGGACATTGTATGGCGCCACTTAGTGGTGGAATGGAACATCAAACAATGACTACGCAAGGTTTTTTCAATAATACGTTGACAGCTCACGAACTTGCACACCAATGGTGGGGAGATCACGTTACTTGTAAGTCTTGGTCGGATATATGGGTTAATGAAGGTTTTGCTTCATATGCAGAATATTTAATGCTGAAAGAAATGTACCCAGGTGATGAGGTGGCAGATATGGCTGATCGTCATATAGATATAAAAAGTGAATTAGGAGGAAGTATATGGGTGGAAGATAGTTTGGATGGGGGACGTATTTTTGATAGTAGATTGACTTATAATAAAGGAGCGGCATTTGTTCATACTTTAAGATATTTAATTAATAACGACGATCAATTTTTCACGTCCTTACAAAATTATCAATCAGATTTTGCCTTTTCAACAGCGTTAGGTGTAGACGTGCAGCAAGTTATGGAAACTGAATCAGGCTTAGATTTATCAGAAGCTTTTGAACAATGGTATTTTGGCGAAGGTTATCCCACATATTCTGCCAAATGGAATGTAATAGGCAATGATTTACATGTTAATATCACACATTCTACATCAATGCCAAGTATAACTCCTCTTTTCACAAATGATCTGGATATACGATTCCAAAGAACAGGCATGAGTGATACAACCATTCGTTTTACTATAGAATCTACAAACCAGGATTATATTATTGTTGGATTAAATACAATTACAAATTTAAATTCAATCGACCCTAAAAATTGGATTATTAATAATGTCGGTTCAATTCAGCATGATTTGAGTTTAGGATTAATTGAAGCTGAAAAAAATGAAGAAAATAATTCAGTTTCTTTGTATCCAAATCCAAGTTCTGATTTTGTTGAAATAAGATCAAACAAAATAGAAACATATAATCTTAAGATAATTGATCCAACGGGTAAATTATGTTTTTCTAGAAAAGTAAAAACAGGTGAGAAAATAAATATTTCTGAATTTCAATCGGGGTTGTTTATGTTTCAAATCGAATCTGAGAATGGAGAACAGATTACTAGAAAAATTATGAGAAAATAGATAGTGAGATACAAGACCGCTATCGCTCATAGACTTAAGACCGCTGCACTCAAAGACTGATGAGTTGGAGTTTGTTTTAAAGATAGAAAGACACAAGATAGAAAGACTGTTGAGTTTTGGAGTTACAAAAAAGTCTAATGTCTACTTTCTAAAAATCTACTGTCTAAAAAACTTGAATCTAATTTTTCTAAAATAAATCCAACTAAAACAAGGATTGTAAGAAAAATTCTCTATCTTTGTCCTCTTAAAAATTATCAATTAATTAATAAATCTTATGAATTCTTACGAAACTGTTTTCATTTTAACTCCCGTTTTGTCTGACGATCAGACAAAGGAAGCAGTGCAAAAATTCGAGACTGAAGTTGCAACTTTAGGTGGAAAAATTAAGCACACAGAGAATTGGGGATTACGTAAATTAGCGTACCCAATCCAAAAAAAATCAACTGGATTTTACTTTTTAGTAGAATTTGAAGCAGAAGGAAGCTTAGTTGCTGACCTTGAACTTGCCTTCAAACGTGACGAGCGTGTTATGCGTTTCTTAACTACAAGAATGGACAGAGATCATTTAGCTTATTCTATTAATAGAAGAGCGAAAATGGGTGCAAAAAAGACTGCTTCAGCTGAAGCTTAATTATTAACATTTAAAACACAAGCAAAATGGCTTCAAACGATGTTCGTTATTTGACTCCTATCACGATAGAGATCAGAAAAGATAAATATTGCCGTTTCAAAAAAAGCGGAATTAAATTCATCGATTACAAAGATGGTGGATACTTATTAAAATTAATCAATGAGCAAGGTAAAATTTTACCTCGCCGTTTAACTGGAACTTCTGCAAAATACCAGAAAAAAGTTGGACAAGCAATCAAACGTGCACGTCACATTGCTATCCTTCCTTACGTAGCAGATATGTTGAAATAAGACGATTGTAAACAGAAAATATAAAAACATTATGGAAGTAATTCTTAAAAAAAACGTAGACAAACTTGGTTACAAGGATGAGGTCGTTACTGTAAAAGCTGGATACGGTCGTAATTTCTTGATTCCTCAAGGTTATGGTTTATTAGCTACTGCATCTGCTTTAAAAGCACATACAGAAACAATGAAACAACGTTCTCACAAAGAGACAAAAGTATTAGCTGAAGCGGAAGCATTAGCTGCTAAATTGTCTGAAGTAACGTTAACTATCGGTACTAAAGCTGGTGAAAATGGTAAAATATTTGGATCTGTTAATACAGTTCAAATTTCTGAAGCATTAAAAGCATTAGGTTTTGATATCGATCGTAAATCGTTGAAAATCAAAAATGAGCCAATCAAAGAAGTTGGTTCTTACGAAGTTGAAGCTAACCTTCACAAAGGAGTTAAACCAACTTTCAAATTTGACGTAGTAGGTGAGTAATCATCTCTTAAGATAAATTGAAAGCCCGCTAGTAATAGCGGGCTTTTTTTATATATCTTTGTTTTATGAAATTAATCTCTTCAATTTTTCTTTTTCTCCTATTTTTTTCTTGTTCTCAAGACAAAGTGAAGTCATACAAGTTTTCAAAAGGATCAATCATTAAATATGCTAAAAATATAGATATCATTGAAAAAGAGTCTTATGTTTTGATTCATCTGAAAGATCCTGAAACGAATCAAATTGAAAAGCGATTTGTACTGGTTAAAGATGATTCTAAGACACCAGAAGGATATATTATAATTAAGACACCTATTTCATCAGTTATCGCCTTATCAAGTACTAATATTGGAATGTTGGCAAAATTAAAATCAACGTCTCTTGTTAAAGGAGTATCGAGTCATTTGTATGTGCACGACCCAATTATACTCAACAATTATAAACAAGGGAAAGTAATTGAAATGGGAGAACAAAATTCAATTCCAGCAGAATCCATAATTGCTTCTAAGGTTGATATTTTGATTTACGATGGTTTTGGACATACTTTTCAGCACGAAGAGCAATTAGAGAAAATTGGAATAGTCTGTTTAGCTAATTATGATTGGAGAGAAATTCATCCATTAGGAAAAGCGGAATGGATCAAATTATACGGATATCTAACAGGGAAAGAAAAGGCGGCGATAGATTATTTTAATGAAGTTGAAAAAGAATACAATGAATTAAAAAAGATTGCTTTAAATGTCGTGTCAAAACCATCTTTGTTTAGCGGGAATATGGTGGGTGATATTTGGAATTCACCAGCTGGAGAAAGTTTTAATGCCGTGTTGTTTAAAGATGCGAATTGTAAATATGTATATGCTAATTCAAAAGGAACGGGAAGTATTTCAAAAAGCTTTGAGCAAACTTTAGTTGATAATAGAGCGACTGATTTTTGGTTTAATCCAGGAGTTGTTTCTAAAAGTGAACTTTTAAAGGCTCATCCTAAATTTTCAAATTTTGATGCCGTGAAGAAAAATAAAGTTTATAGTTATTCATTCTCAGGCAATGAATTTTGGGAAAGAAGTGCAATTGAGCCACATCACGTATTATCTGATTTAATTCATATTTTACATCCTGAAATCGAAAACAAAAGAAATTATTATTTTTACAGACAATTGAAATAGTGAATTCTAAAAATAAAAATAAAATTTTGATTATTATTTTGGTGATTTTATTACCGATAATTGCTGGAATTCATCTTTTTTCAGGGACTATTTCAATTCATTTTTCTGATTTTTATTCTGCTTTGACTCATTTTGATTCAGAAAATACGAACCATATTATTGTAAAAAATCTTCGTTTTCCTCGCTTAGTGATGGGGATAATAGCAGGTGGAGGTCTTTCAATAGCAGGATTGTTAATGCAAACTTTATTTAACAATCCATTGGCAGGCCCAGATATTTTAGGGTTAAATTCAGGATCTAGTCTTTTTGTTGCTTTTAGTTTAATGACGGGAATTCCTTTTTTTAATTCTGATTTCGGGACAATTATGAGTGCTTTGCTCGGGGCTTTTGCTTTTGGGTTGGTAATTCTCGCTTTTTCAATGGTCGTAAAATCTCACGTTTCTTTGTTGCTAATCGGAATAATGTTAGGAAGTTTTACTGGTGCTTTTGTTTCTATTTTGCAATCATTGAGTAATCCTGAAGATTTAAAAATGTTTATTATGTGGGCAATGGGATCGTTGCAGCAAGTTGAATTTTCTCAATTACCTATTATTATTCTGTTCTTTATTAGCGGGACATTATCCTGTTTATTTGTTGTTAAATCTTTGGATGCACTTGTTTTAGGTGAAAGTCAAGCTTTATTGCTTGGAATTAAAGTGAAATATATTCGGATTATTTTAATTGCAATTACCGCAATTTTAACAGGATTAATAACTGCTTTTTGTGGACCAATCGCATTTGTAGGATTAGCAGTGCCGAATTTAGTCAAAATCCTTTTTAAAACACAATCTCATCGAACTTTATTGATTGGTTGTTTATTGACCGGAAGTGTTTTCCTTTTAATTTGTGATATTTTTGTTCAATTATTAGAAAGTACAATTCATATCCCAATTAATGCATTGACATCAATAATTGGTGCCCCTTTTGTCGTTGTGATTGTTTTAAAACGGTTAGCATGATTGATTTAAAAAACATAGAAATAGGTCATAAGTCAGTTCTTTTTAAAATTGATGATCTTCAATTGGTTAAAGGGAAAATGTATGCTTTAATAGGAGCTAATGGTTCAGGAAAAACAACTTTTTTACAATCAATAACAGGAATTAATAAACCTTTAAAAGGGGAGGTGATGGTTTTTGATAATTCTATTTCAAAATTAAATCGAATTGAAAAAGCAAAAACAATATCATTTGTAGGATCTAAATTTGATGGTATTGATTACTTAAAAGTGAAAGATTATATTGCTTTAGGACGAACTCCATATACAAATGCATTGGGAAGGTTGGATGAAACGGATTTAAAAGTCGTTAATGAAACAATAGAATTACTTCAATTAGATCATTTAAAAAACAAATTCACAACCGAATTAAGTGATGGTGAAAGGCAGTTAGCTGCTATTGCAAGAGCTATAACCCAACAAACTGAGATTATAATTTTAGATGAACCAACCGCTTTTTTAGATTACGCTAATCGAAAAAAGGTGATGGAGTTAATGAAAAAGATTTCGATTGAATTAAATAAATGTGTTATCGTTTCTTCTCATGATCTTGAATTGTGTTTAGAGTCGGAGATTGATTTACTTGTGGTAAGTAAAAAAGCGAGTGTATTAAAGCTATATGAAGCTAATTCTTTAAGTAAGATAGAATTAATTGAAATTGGTTTTTAATTATGGGGCTAAATAAATCACAGAAACAAAAAAGAAATGAATTACGAATAAAATCAAAAAATAGAGGATCTATATTTTTGTCTTTGTTTGAAAAATTTTCTAGTTTTTTCTTTTTTCTATCTAAACCTTTTTCCTTTTTAAATATAAATAATTACCTACCCGATTCAGTTTTAGGATTTGTAATAGGGAAAATTATTTTTATATTAGTTTCCTTAATTCCTTTTTATCTTTTATGGGAGGAAGAAGGTCCTTTAAGATTAATTGTTATTCCATTTGTTTTCATAATTCTTTCTAGTTTTATTTTTATTTTAAAATCACTTCAAGATTTATTGTGCGAATTATCACCTATAGATTCAAATTATGTTGAAAATAAAATATTATTGAAGGACAATATAATTTATAAGTTTGCTATTTTTTTATTTCCTATTTCTATTTTATTTACAATTTTTCAAATTGATAATTTTCAAAATACTTTTGGTGGTTTTTATTTATTTTGGAATTATGCTTTTTTAGGAATAATTATAGCTTTAATACTGTGTTTATTGTTTAGACTTTTAAGTAATACACTTTTTAAAATTTCTTCTAGGCGTACTTTTGTTTTTTTAAGCTTGTTTTTAAGTTTATTTCATTTAACTCCAATGGTTGCCTCTTCAATTAACATGAGTTTTGCTTATAAAAGTAGCTGTCATTCATTCTTTGTTATTTCGAAAGAAGTTTTTACAAGAAAGAGAAATGATCATTTTCAGATACTATTGAAAACTCGATATGGTGAGGAGGATTTTGAAGTTTCTGAAGATGAGTGGAATAATATAGAAGTGAATAAAAAAATAAATGTTCAATTGATTGAAGGTTTTTTAGGGTATACTATTCTAGATAGAGTAATTAATTAATATTGGGTTTTGATATACCATTTTAATTGTTAATTTTGAGTAACTTAATTTAAACAAACATGAATATTTCTTTAATTATCATTATTCCAATTGTAGTGATTTTAGTTGCTTCTTTTGTAACTGTTAAACAAGGTACTATTGCCGTAATGACTATTTTCGGAAAGTATAGCCGTATTCTGAGTCCAGGATTAAGTTTGAAAATCCCTTTAATCGAGAAAGTTGAAAAGAGAGTTTCTATCCAAAATAGAGCTTTAGAGATGGAATTTCAAGCAATTACACAAGATCAAGCGAATGTTTATTTCAAAGCAATGTTGGTTTATTCTGTATTGAATGCGAATGAAGATACCATTAAAAATGTTGCGTTTAAGTTTGTAAATGATCAAAATTTTAGTCAAGCTTTGATTCGAACAATTGAAGGTTCTGTTCGTGGTTTTGTAGCAACAAAAAAGCAAGCTGAAATATTGTTGTTAAGAAGTGAAATTGTAAACGACGTAAAAGAAACAATTGACAATACCTTAGAAAGTTGGGGGTTTCATTTGATCGATTTACAATTGAATGATATTACGTTTGATGAAGAAATTACTACTTCTATGGCGAAAGTAGTAGCTTCAAATAATTTAAAAGCGGCTGCAGAAAATGAAGGTCAAGCTTTATTAATAACTAGAACCAAAGCAGCAGAAGCTGAAGGAAATAGTATTAAAATAGCAGCAACTGCTGAACGTGAAGCGTCTCAATTGAAAGGTCAAGGTATTGCTTTGTTTCGTGAAGAAGTTGCTAAAGGGATGAGTGAAGCTGCATTGAAAATGCGTGAAGCAAATTTAGACACTTCGCTAATTTTATTTTCAATGTGGACAGAATCCGTTAAGGAATTTGCGGAAAAAGGAAAGGGAAATGTTATATTCCTTGATGGTTCAACGGATGGAATGCAAAGTACAATGAATAAAATTATGGCAATGGACCAATTGAAAACCTTAGAGAAAAGTAAAAAAGCATAGTATTCAAGGCTGAAAGAGTCAAGTAGAAAAGACTTATAAAACTCATTAATTCTCAAGTGTAGAAACAAACATAGTTAATCAGGCTAATGTCTTGTGTCTAATGTCTATTATCTTAAATTCTTTTTTTATAATTCGTTTCATACGTTTCAATCCAGTCTTGAACAGAAATTTTACACATCAATTTTCCAATTAATTCAAAAGGAATTTGATCCATTTTTTTGAACCTAATACAACTTTTTCCCATATCTAATTTAGCTGTAGAATTTTTAGGGTATTCTTCTAAAAACCATGCTAATATTTTTGGCTCAGCATATATTCCCATGTGATAAAATGCAACAAAGTTTTTTTGTGAAGCTATATTTGCAAACGGAAGAGGTAGTTTTGGTGTACAGTGATATCCATCAGGATAAATAGAATGTGGAATAACATATCCAATCATTCCATATCCCATTTCTTCAGAAAAACCTTCAGGTAAATTTTTAAGAATAATTGCTCTTAATTTTTGCATTGCTTCTCTTCTGTCATCTGGTAATTCTTGAATGTATTGATCAACTGTTGTAGCTTTACTTTGCATCGTTTCTTTTTTAATAAATATACTTTTTAATCTGGTATTTGCAATTTTTAATCTGCAATCTGTAATTTAATTTGATTATCCCGCCCATCCATCACGATCCAAACTTCTAAACTGAATTGCTTCTGCTAAATGCATAGCTTCTATTGTTTCTGACTTTTCTAAATCAGCGATTGTTCTAGATACTTTTAAAATCCTATCATAAGCTCTAGCAGAAAGACCTAGTCTATCCATAGCATTTCGAAGAATTATACTACCAGCTTCATTTATTTTGCAATGTTGCTGAATGTCTTTGCTTTCCATTTGTGCATTACAGTGAACACCTTTTTGTTTTTGAAATCTATTTTCTTGTATTAATCTTGCTTCAATAACTCTTTTTCTAATTTCTTCACTCCCTTCTTCTGGGCAATCATTAGCTAATTCATCGTATGAAACGGGTGTTACTTCAACATGTAGATCAATTCGATCGAGTAGGGGACCAGATATTCTATTCAGGTATTTCTGAACAATTCCAGGACCACAAAGACATTCTTTATCAGGGTGATTGTAATAACCACACGGACAAGGATTCATTGCTGCAACTAACATAAATCCTGCAGGAAAATCAATCGAAAAGCGGGCTCTTGAGATCGTCACATTTCGATCCTCCAAAGGTTGACGCATCACTTCTAAAACAGTTCTTTTGTATTCAGGGAGTTCGTCTAAAAATAAAACACCATTATGGGCCAAAGAAATTTCTCCAGGTTGAGGATAACTTCCTCCTCCAACGAGAGCTACATCTGAAATTGTGTGATGTGGTTTTCTGAATGGCCTTTGAGTAATTAACCCTGCTTCCTTTCCTGTTTTTCCAGCTACACTATGAATTTTGGTTGTTTCAAGTGCTTCTTCTAACGTCATAGGAGGTAAAACTGTAGGTAATCTTTTTGCTAACATTGATTTTCCAGATCCAGGAGGTCCAATTAAAAGTACATTATGTCCACCAGAAGCTGCAATTTCAAATGATCTCTTTATGTTTTGTTGACCTTTAACATCTTTAAAATCGACATCAAATTCATTTAGTTTTTGCCTAAATTCTTTTTCAATATCGACAATTGTTGGAAGAATTTCAGATTCATGGTTTAAAAATTTCACAACTTCATCTAGCGAAGACATTCCGTAAATATTTAATCCATCGACAACGGCTGCTTCGATTGCGTTTTCTTTTGGAAGAATAATTCCTTTGAAACCTTCTTTCTTTGCTTGGATAGCTATCGGTAGAATCCCTTTTAATGACTTTAAGCTTCCATCTAAAGATAGTTCACCTAGAATAATATAATCATTTAAACGATCACACAAAACTTGCTCACTCGCAGCTAAAATACCAACTGCTATAGAAAGATCAAAAGTAGAACCTTCTTTGCGAATGTCTGCAGGCGCCATATTTACAGTGATTTCTTTTCCCGGAAATTTTAAATTATTATTCTTGAAAGCTGCTTTAATTCTTTGCTGACTTTCTTTAACAGCACTATCAGGTAATCCAACCAAAAAAAAGTTGATTCCAATTCCTAAATTTACTTCTACTGTAATTGTGGTTGCATCGATCCCGAAAACCGCACTTCCATAGGTTTTTACTAACATATTTGAGTTTCATTTTAAACGTTACTCTCTTGAAGTTAGTCAAATAGTTGAATTAAAGCAATAGTTTTTAAAGTTTTTTTAACCACAGAGTGCACAGAGTTTTTTTACACAGAGTACACAAAGTTTTTATAGAACTCATAAACTTTGTGTACTCTGTGCAATACTTTGTGAACTCTGTGGTTAAACAAAAAAACCGATACTCCAAAGAATACCGGTTTCAAAAATATGTTTTATAAAAGAATTAACGTTTGTGCATTCCTTCAGAAGAAACAGTCAATTTTTTTCTACCTTTTTGACGACGTGCAGCTAATACTCTACGTCCATTTTTAGTAGCCATACGACTACGGAAACCGTGTTTATTTCTTCTCTTTCTTACTGACGGTTGAAACGTTCTTTTTGTCATGATATATATTCTTTAGTCTTGTTTTCCTTAAAATCGGAATGCAAAGATAATTATTTTTTCTGTTTTACAAAGAGTTTGAATAAAAATATTAAAAAAAAGTACGAGTTCCGATGAAGTAAAGCTATTTTTGTACAAAATTTAGAAATTCATGCTGGGTCCTAAGAAAGACAAAGAACCAAAAATAAAATTATCAAAAGAAAGCTATCAGAAGGCTAAGGGGATATTTTCATATATGAAACCATATCGATTTATGTTTTCTATAGGATGGGTTTTCTTAATCATTTCTTCGATTTCTATGATTTTGTTTCCGTATTTAATGGGGCAATTAATAGGAAGTTCGGGAACAAAAGAATCCTCTATGGAAGATTCTTTGTCATTATTGAATGTTAATAATGTCAATTCAGTTGTATTGATGTTATTTGTATTGTTTGCTATTCAATCATTGTTTTCCTATTTTAGAGTTGTTATTTTTACAAATGTGACCGAAAATGTCTTGAGAGATATTCGTAAATCTGCTTTTGAACGTTTAATCTATATGCCTATGGATTTTTTCAATCAAAATAAGGTTGGAGAATTGACTAGTAGAATTTCTTCGGATATTGTTCAGGTTCAAGAAACGTTACGAACAACTATTGCTGAATTTTTTAGACAGGTTATTACAATTTTAGGATCAATTATTTTATTGCTTTTTATCTCCTGGAAATTGGCTTTGATAATGGTGGCAACTGTTCCTGTTATGGCTATAATTGCTGTTTTTTTTGGGAGATTTATTAAAAGATTATCTAAACAAGCTCAAGATTTTTCGGCAGAATCAAATTCAATAGTAGAGGAAGCTTTGATGGGAATTTCAAATGTGAAATCGTTTACCAATGAGTATTTTATTTTAGGTAAGTATCAAAAATCGATTGATCAAATTCGAGTTTTAAATGTGAAAAGTGGTATGTGGAGAGGTTTGTTTGTCTCTTTTATTATTTTTTGTATGACTGGTGCTATTGTTTTTATTGTTGGGCAAGGAGTTTTAATGACACAAGGAGATAATCCTGAATTGACAGTTAAAGAATTTTCAGCATTTATGATGTACACGATTATGATGGTTGCATCTGTAGGTTCTGTTCCTGATTTGTATGCAGGTATCCAAAAATCAATAGGAGCAAGCGAAAATTTAATGAATATCATTCATCAAAAAAGTGAAAAAGATTTACATACTGGAGTTCAAAAACCGATTATTAAAGGAAAAGTACATTTTGAGAATATTCATTTTTCGTATCCGCAACGATCAGATATTGAGATTTTAAAAGGTATTTCATTTACGGCTAATTCTAATGAAACAATTGCTTTGGTTGGATCTTCGGGTGCTGGAAAGTCCACAATTTCATCTTTACTATTAAATTATTATTCTGTTTCAGAAGGAGCAATATTATTTGACGATGTTAATTGTAAAGACATTGATACGGAGTATTTAAGAAATCACATGGCAATTGTTCCACAAGAAGTTATTTTATTTGCAGGAACAATTCAAGACAACATCGAATTTGGAAGACCAGGTGCAAGCATTGAAGAAATTGAATTAGCGGCTAAACAAGCTAATGCTCTTGATTTTATTAATTCTTTCCCAGATGGAATGCAAACGCAAGTAGGAGATAGAGGAATTCAGCTTTCTGGTGGACAAAAACAACGAATTGCTATTGCTAGAGCTATTTTAAAGAATCCAACGATTCTTATTTTGGATGAAGCTACTTCTGCATTGGATTCTGAATCTGAAAGATTAGTTCAGGAAGCCTTGGATACATTAATGATAGGAAGAACTTCTTTTGTGATTGCACATCGTTTATCAACTATTCGTAAAGCAAATAAGATTTTGGTTTTAAATCAAGGAATAATTGAAGAAATAGGAACGCATGAAGAATTGATCCAATTGAAAGGAATTTATTCAAATTTGGTTGAATTGCAAGGTGTGGAGATTTAATTTCACAAGGCAAACGTTTTAAGATTTTTTTTACCACGGATTATCACAGAGTTTTATCACAGAGTTTCGTGAAGTTTTTTAAAAGCGTAATGTAAAACTACAATGGAAGTCCTTTTAGCAGATCCTTTTGCACTCCTATGTTTTTTTTGAAAAAAACACTCCATTTGCACTGAATCTAAATGCATTTTTCCTGTATAATTTCACTTTTATTTATTTTTTTAATAAATATTATGTAGTTTAAAATATTGTTTTTCAATTAGTTGATTCGTTTGTTTTCTTTTTTATCTTTTTTTTTTCTATTTCAAGCAACCCTTTATTTTTTGTATTTGTAATTAGAGCAGATAACTTTAAAATTTATAATTATGAAAAAGAAAATGATTTTGTTCGGGTATTTAGGATTAGTTACTATCGCAGCATCTCTTCAATCTTGTAATGGAGGTCCAATGAATCCTTATACTGGTGGTTCAGGTGGTGGAATTGATACAACTTGGACAGGTGATACAACTGGCGGAGGAAACAACGGTGGTGGTTCAGGTGGTGGAATTGATTCAACAGGTGGAAACGGTGGAGGAACTGATTCAACAGGATGGAATCCAGGAGATACAACTGGTGGAAATGGTGGAGGAACTCCTTGGGATTCAACAGGATTTGGAGGATAATATATTATTAACTTGTAGTAGTATTTAATGTATTTTTAGCAAAGAAGACGATTGAAATTTTTGTTCGGATTTCAATCGTTTTTTATAGTACCAATTAAGTTTCGAACCAATCTCACTTTTTTATAAAAATTTATTAAGTTGAAAATCATATTTTCAACTTAATAAATTTTTAATTCAGTATAAGTAAGAAATTTAAGCTTATAATTTAAAACTAAAATTTTATGAAACATATCTATTTATTATTAGGGGGATTTGCTGTGTCATTTATGTCATTTTCACAAGTTGAAATTCAGGCATCTGATATTAATCCAATACTTGGAGAAACATTTACGAGTTATAAAACAAACCCTGTAAGTGTTGGCCCAACTGGTTTTGGAGTAACTTGGGATTTAAGTCAAATGGTATCGACTACTTCACAAATTTCAACTGTAGTTGCTGCAAACACAAGTTTTCCTTTGAGTAATTCAACAACAAATATTGATGATCTATCTAGAATTTATTCTTTAAATAATTCGAGTGGACAATTTATGTACGGGGATTTAGAGGGAACAACTTTAATTACCTATACAGATCCAATGCAAATGATGGCGTTTCCTATGACATCAACTTTAGTTGCATCTGATAATCATGTAGCTAGTTTTTCGATTTCAGGTTTAACCTTTAATAGAGTTGGTACAACTAGTATTCTTTGTAATAGTTCTGGTACTTTAATTACTCCTGAAGGAACTTTTACTGATGTGTTAAGAGTTCGTCTTCAAATGGATTATGTAGATACATACGTTGGAGGACCTTTGACTTATAGTGTTATTGCTTATGCATGGTATAAAGCTGGAATTCATAAAGAATTAGCATCTGTAGTTGAAATTACATCTCCTCAAGGAATTAATTCATATGGTCAATATCTTGAGACTTCTAGTTTAGGAGTTAAAAAAGTTGATAACACTGTTTTTACGGTTTATATAATGGACCCAATTGACTGGACAGGTTTTTACCAAAGCTAAGATGTTTTTATGACATAGAAACATTGGAATAATAAAAATTATTTGGAGCGATTTGATTCAATGAATCATGTCTTCTCTCTTTATTGTAAAAATCAATATATT
>CANJKA010000068.1 GCA_947474675.1 Flavobacteriales bacterium | reverse complement strand
CATTAATCACGTGAAGGACTTAATTCTTTCAGAAGTGAATGTAAAAGAATTGAGATTATTGGAAGAAGGAAATGGTGTTTTGGTAAAAAGCATCAAACCCAATTTCAAAACAATCGGTCCAAAATTCGGCAAACAAATGAAAGCAATTTCAGCTATTGTGAACCAAATGACAGCTGATGATATCGCAAAAGTTGAAGCAAACCAAGGATGGAAAGGCGAAGTAGATGGAGAAACAATTTCTCTAGACATGGAAGATTTCGAAATCCTAGCACAAGATATCCCAGGATGGTTAGTAAGTGTAGAAGGAGGTTTAACAGTTGCGTTAGACATCACCATTTCAGAAGAATTAAGAGCCGAAGGAATTGCCCGTGAATTGGTAAACAGAGTTCAAAACTTACGTAAAGATTCAGGATTAGAAATAACAGACCGTATTTTATTGAAAGTAGATACCAATGAGTTGATTCGAAGCGCTATTAATGCGAACAAAGAATATGTTTGTAACGAGGTGTTGGCAAATGAGATTGTGTTTGAAGTATTGGGTGGAGAAGCATTGGTAACTGATTTGGAGAATGAAGGTGATGCGAAGGTTTCTTTGGTGAAAGGGTAGAAAACAAATTATACTAGTTTAAAAAAGCTCAAGTTTCCTTGAGCTTTTTTGATTTTTATAAATTTGCAGGAATTAAAGATTCGAAAAACCTCATATAGCAAATGAATCTATATTTTGGCATAATTCCCCACTTAGATTATATCATCTTTTAAATATGGTCTAAGTATACTAAAAATAAGTCCGCTGTGAAAAGTAATCGTTTTTTTATTTGGCTCTTTTCCGCTTGTCAACAAATATGTTCTTAGCCATCCATCAGAAATAATAAAAATAGTATAAAATACATTATCTTGAGCTTCTTTATCAAAACTTGAATGAAACATTCCCTTTTCAATAAAAATTTTAAATGCACCTAATATCATTGATTTTCTGCGCTGAATTAAATTTCTGTAAGATTTTATTAATTCAGGAAACATGGAAAGTGTTTTGGGAGACTCAATAAAAAGAAATCTATATTGTACAGTTTTTTGAAAAACATCCTCTATTTTACTTAATAAATAATTCAAAGTAAAACAATTAATATCGAGTTCTATGGTGGAAACGTCTACTATATCATTGTCTAATGCTTCAAAAATAGCCATTAACAAAATTTCTTTTGTTTTGAAGTAATACCTAACATGACCGTCACTAACTTCAAGATTAGAGGCAATATCTCTAAAACTTGTGTGATTTATTCCTTTTTCATTAAAGAGTCTTACTGCAGTTTCAAGTATTTTATTTCTCAATTTTTGTATTTGTTGGTAATTTTAAACTGTATTTGCTGAATTAAGAAGATTCTCAAAGGTATCAAAAAAAGAGAATTTTTCAAATTTAATATCAAAGAAAGCACTCGTAATTATAATTACATTAAGCATGTGTGAATTTGACAATGAAAGGTGAACATATTTGTCATTTTTTTATGATGTATAAATCGATTCACAAAAAAATAATTAAATTTAGCTCAATAGAGCTAATCATTAAAAAATGATTACATTTACAATTACTTAGTAGAATTAAGCTCATAAATATTAAAAATTAAATCTATGAAAACGAAAGTACAAGTAAAGACAATTTTTAATTGTTCATTGGAAAGAGCATTCAAATCACCTATGCTCTGTGACGTAGCAAAAATCCACACAGGATATGGAATTATGCCCAAAGTAACCCATTGCACAGATGACGAAAATTGGGGAAAACTAAATTCAAGTAAAAAAGTATTTGTTGAAAAATCATTGACACATAAAGGTGGTTTTGGTTCAGTTGACAATGTGATCGAACGCAAAGAAAACATGTATTGGAAAATTGAGATTAACAACTTTCAAGCATGGATGTTAGGATTTTACAAATTTGTGGGGGAGTGGAAGACAACAGAAATCGAAAAAGATAAAATATTGATTGAATACACATATACACTTTATTCAAATAATATTTTTCTTTATCCAATAAACTGGATTTTTACCAAGACATTTTGGAAGAAATATATGAAACAGGCAATGGAAAATGTTAGACAACTAGCAATTGATAAAGAACCATATCAGTATGCCTAAAAAGAAATAAACCATTGCTTCGATTTGAAAACCATCAAAAATTTTAAATAAATTAATATGTATAACCCAAAAATTAATAAAATAAAATCCTTTAAAAAAAGAAAATGAAATGAAAACTTAAAAAAAGGCAAATCTTCTAATAACATTACATCAAAACACCTTTCAGGATTAAAAGCCTTTAAAGAAGAATACGAAGTGAAAAAGACAATTGTTATATTTACAGAACCTTTACCAAGAATTATGGATGGTATTTAAATTCTTCCTTGGAAAGATTTTTTAGAAAAATTATGGGATGGAGACATAATTTAAAGATAGTTATTAAGAATAAAATAAGAACTTTTACATTATAATAAACATATTAACGTCATAGAATTGCATTGATCGAAAATGATTAAATCAGAAAATGCACATATTTGGCTGGATATATAATTACATCCATCAAAATAGATTTCATTCAATCCAGATCTAAATATTAGTATGATCTAGATTTTTATTGAAAATCAAACAAAAAATTTCATACTATAAATCCATCATTTCATAACATACAATTCTTTCCTCGTGTCATTTCATAAATTGTGACACTACTTACTAGTTAGTTTCGCTTTCGAATTCAAAAAAGCAACTTTTAAAAGTTTCCAATTTAAATTCGAAAGTGGAGCAGATCCCACTCAAATAAACGAACTGATTCGTACAGTTAAAAAACGAGGGCGGTTTCTGAAAAGTCTTATGAGTAGGAACAAACTATTTTTAAATGAAAAATGTTTACAATTTAAGTAAATTGAATTTCAATAAAAAGAAAGTCAAATCAGCTTTAGCTCTTTTGTCTTTGTTTATATTGACATCAAGTAATGCTTTTTCTGCTTATTATTGGCAGGTAAGTTCAATTATTTCTTTTACTGGAGGTAACTCTTATGCATTAAATGCAGGAGCAAGTCCATTAGCACTAAATTTACAACAGTGCTCAGGTGGTATTAGTCAGCCTCACAATTCTACTATTTACAATATTTCTTGGTATAGAAATACAACTAATTCAACTGTAGGAGGAACATTAGTTGCGTCAAATGTTGTCGGTACACCTTATTCATTTACAACTATTCAAAGTTATACTCCTTCAACAAATACAGCTGGTACATCTTACTATTATGCTGTTTTATCAAATCCTTCTATGACAACATGTGGATTTACAGGAACTTTGACAAGTGCAACTCAAACTGTTACTGTTCAAGGTCCATCTATTCCAGGAGCGGCATTGAATTTTGATGGTGGCGATGATTACGTTTCAATTGGTTCAGTAATTCCTGCATCTTCTTCTTATACAAAGGAAGGATGGATAAAAACAAACAGTATAGGCGGCAATAATATTATGTCATCAAATTCGAGTGCTTTTTGGTTTTGGCAAGGTAATATACAAGCGGGACACGGTGGTGGTTTCATCGATGTTTATTACAATGCATCAAGTTTAACAAATACTTGGTCACATGTTGCTGTTACTTATGACGCTCCTACTTCTACAATGAAAATGTATGTTAATGGAAATCTTGTTTCTCAAAACAATTCAGTTCCAACTTATGGAGGTGGAGCAATTCAAATTGGTGCATTTAATAATGGATCTGTTTATAATGGTTCTATAGATGAAGTTCGTATTTGGAATACGGCAAGAACACAGTCTGAAATTTCTGCGAATATGAATTGTGAAATACTATCTATTTCAACAGGACTTTTAGCTGCTTATCATTTTAATCAAGGTGTTTCAGAAAACACAAATGCTGGAATTACATCACTTACAGATGTAACAGGAAATTTTAACGGAACATTATCTAATTTTGCATTGACAGGAACTACTTCCAATTGGATTGCTCCAGGAGCAGTTATTTCTGATGTAGCATGTGCAGTTGCCTGTCCAACTCCAACTTCTTCAATTACTTCTCAATCAAATGTATTGTGTAATGGAGCTTCAAATGGAGCTGTATCGGTTAATGCTATTGGTGGTTCTTCTTTCACCTATTCATGGGCTCCAACTGGTGGAATTGCAGCAACTGCTTCAGGTTTATCAGCAGGTAATTATATTTGTTCTATCATAAATAACTGTGGTAATACAACTTCTCAATCAGTAAACATTTCTCAACCACTTGCATTAGCTTCTTCTCAAACGATTACTATTTGTGATAATCAACCATTAACTGTTGGAACACATACTTATTCTTCAACAGGAGTTTATACAGATGTATTAACAGCATCAAATGGATGTGATAGTACAGTTACAACAAACTTAACTGTTTACCCAACTTTTGCTACGTCAAATACAATTACCTTAGAAACTGGTAACAGTGTTATCATTGGTGGAATTGCTAGATCAACTTCTGGCGTTTATGTAACTAACTTGACTTCAGTTCACGGATGTGATAGTATTGTTACTACAACTTTAAACATGATATTAATGTGGAATCCATTAAACTTGGTAGCAACTGCATCTTCTCAAACTCAAATTGATTTAACGTGGGCTGATAACTCTGCAAGAGAAGTTGGATACATGATTGAAAGAGCATCTTCTATCAATGGAACATTTACACAAGTAGGTTGGTCCGAAGAAAATACTGTTTCAATTTCTGATTTAGATTTATCAATCAACACGAACTATTGTTACAGAGTTGTTGCTGTTGATATTGATGGATATTATTCAGGTTATACAAATACATCTTGTGCTTCTACTTTTGGTGCGGTTTCAATTGCTGCTTCTAATTTAA
Organism: Flavobacteriales bacterium; assembly: GCA_947474675.1. GTDB lineage: Bacteria > Bacteroidota > Bacteroidia > Flavobacteriales_D > Crocinitomicaceae > CAIUKX01. The sequence goes on along the minus strand of CANJKA010000068.1, from coordinate 16,524 downwards.
CTGCAACTGCGGTTTCTCAAACTGGAATCAATTTAAATTGGTCAGATAATTCTTCAGATGAAACAGGATTTATGATTGTTTCTGAAGTAAATGGACTTGGTTTTAATACAATCGCTACAGTTGCTGCAAATGTTACATCTTATAGTAATGTTGGATTAACTCAAAACACTCAATACAACTACAAAGTAATCGCAATCAATCAAGCAGGAAACAGTGTTAGTAGTAATGTTGGTTCAGCATTAACTTTTGATGGCACACCTTTAGCTGCTACAAATCTTGTCGCTACAGCTTTAAGTGCATTAGATATCCGTTTAACTTGGAGTGATGTTGCCGCAAACGAAACAGCTTATATCGTTCAAAGAAGTTTAACTTCTGGTGCTGGTTTTACAACTATTGCAACTATTCCAGCAAACAGTACTTCTTATAGTGATTATGAAGGTGTGAATACTAATACTACTTATTTCTATCAAGTTTTAGCTTCAAACATTGGTGGATCTATTGCTTCTAATGAAGCATCTGCTCTTACATCTTCAACTGCTGGATATGTATTAACAAATCAAAACATGAATTGTAGAGACGCTTCTTTCTGTATGCCTGTCATTTCAAATCACACAATTAATGGAGCAATCGGTTTCGATTTCACAGTAAATTATGATGTTACAAAATATAGCTTCGATGGTGTTTCTATTAATAATGCGATGATTAACCCAGCTCATGCTGAGTATTCTACTTTTGTAAATCCTGATGGAACTGTTAAAGTGATTGTAAATATAAATGGTTCTGCACCTATAAATGCTTCATTCAATGGAACTGGATCTTTATTGTGTATGAATTTCACGAAAAACTTAACAAACGAACAAGGTGTTCACCAAATAAACATCGGTGCAGTTTTAGAAAGTTTTTCAAATGATGCAATTCTTCACAGTTCTAACAATGGAATTGTAACAGTAACAAAAGATACGTTGGCTGCTGGAACTTTACGTTCATGGAATAACAATAGTCCTTTGAGTTACAATGTGAATACTCCATCTCAATACTTGATTACTAAAGTTTACGGAAGTAACAATACAGGAACTACACAATCTACAAATTATGTAACTCCTAACATGAACGGTAAATACAATCATAACATATATGATGGTCAATACGTTAAAATTATTAGAGATATTGCTCCAACTACAGTGATGATGCCATATATCAATGGAACTGATATCACTATGGTAAAACAAATTGCACTTGGAAATCCATCATTTTTACCAAATGCTTACCAAATGATTGCAGCGGATGTAAACATGGATGGTCAAGTAACTGCGGGAGATGTAACTTTAATTAAACAACGTTCAACTAGTTTAATTGGTCAATTTCCTCAAATGTGGAACGCTACAAACGGTCAAGCATCAAGAGATTGGTTATTTGTTGATTCAATCATGGTTGCATCACAAGCTTCATTCCAACGTTCAACTACATACCCAGCATACAACGGAACAGGTTTTAATAAAAATCACGTTCCTTTAGTTGGTCTTTCTTTACCAGTTGCGGTTGTTTATTCAGGAAACTGTCCAGCTTTTACAGCATCTTCTTATAGAGGTATATTGTTAGGAGATGTGAACGGTAACTTTAACCAAACAGCAGCAGGAGGAAATAAATCATTAGATATTAATTCTATGGCTTTTGAATTAGATGGAGCAGTACAACAAACAGAATGTATCTTTGATATTCCTTTCTATGCAGGTTCTCAAATTGGAACAGATGTAAATGCAATTGATTTCGATATCGAATTTGATTCAACAAATCTTGAGTTCATCGATATTACTTTTGCAACAAGCACAGAAACTTCAGAACAATTATTTAATCAAATTTCTACGAATAGAGTTTTGTTTACTTCTTCTGATTTAGTAGCATTCGCTCCATCAACATTATTAGGTTATATTCGTTTCAAAACAACTAACAACCAAATAGTACCAAGTGATTTAGGAACAATTAAATCATATATCAATGGTGAAGAAAAAAGTGTAAGTGTTGATGGATCAATAAATTGTTTAGCTCAAAGTGGAGTTAAAGAAGTTACTGAAAGTAAAAACATCAGCATCTATCCAAACCCAAGTAAAGGTACTTTCAATGTTGAATTAACTTCAATGAAAGGAGAAGTAACATTATCAGTTGTTGATTTCTCGGGTAAAATGGTTAAAACAATCATTACTGAAGGAGGACAAATAGCGAAAATGGATATTTCAGAATTAAGTAAAGGAATTTATATGTTACATGTTAATACAAATAATTCTATTACTACTTATAGAATCGTTAAACAATAAAATTTAACATTTTGATTAGGAAAGCTGTCTCATTTTGAGGCAGCTTTTTTTATGAAAATTCTTTTTAATATCAGCAGAAAATAAATTAAAATTAGCAACAACGGAATCTACAATCAACAACAAATCGTTAAATCTAAGCTTCAGTTGCACTTGTCTCGTCTCGAATTAGTATATTTGGCGGTTACAATACTAAGATTATGTCAAAAAATCGCAAACAAGAAGCACTAGATTATCATTCTTCTGGAAAACCAGGAAAGATAGAAGTAGTACCAACAAAACCATATTCATCTCAACGAGATTTATCGTTAGCCTATTCTCCAGGCGTTGCAGAACCTTGTTTGAAAATAGCAGAAAACAAAGAAGACGTTTATAAATATACAGCAAAAGGAAATTTAGTAGCAGTAATTACTAATGGAACAGCTGTTTTAGGTTTAGGTGATATTGGTCCTGAAGCATCAAAACCAGTAATGGAAGGAAAGGGATTACTTTTCAAAATATTTGCTGATTTAGATGTATTCGACATTGAGATTGACGCAAGTGATCCTGAATTATTTATTCAAACAGTAAAGGCAATTTCACCTACTTTTGGAGCAATTAATTTAGAAGATATTAAAGCACCTGAAGCTTTTGAAATCGAAAGAAGATTAAAAGAAGAATTGAATATCCCTGTCATGCATGATGATCAACATGGAACAGCAATTATTTCTTCGGCAGCTTTGATTAATGCATTAGAATTAGCTAAAAAGAAAATTGAAAAAGTAAAAATAATTGTTTCAGGAGCAGGAGCAGCCGCAATTTCTTGTGCTCGCTTGTACAATATGTTAGGCGCAAAACTAGAAAACATATATCTTTTCGATTCAAAAGGGCTAATTTATAAAGAGCGTACCGATTTAGATGAGCACAAACAATTTTTCGCTTGTCATAAAAAAGACATGACGTTGATGGAGGGTTTTAAAGGAGCAGATGTATTTCTAGGATTATCCAAAGGAGGTGTAGTTTCAAAAGACATGATCAAAGCAATGGCAAAAGATCCAATCGTTTTTGCTTTAGCGAATCCTGAACCAGAGATTTCTTATAAAGATGCGATGTCTGTTCGTACCGATATTATTATGGCAACTGGACGTTCAGATCATCCTAATCAAGTAAATAATGTTCTAGGATTTCCTTATATTTTTAGAGGAGCGTTAGATGTTAGAGCAACTACGATTAATGAAGAAATGAAATTGGCTGCTGTAAAATCTCTTGCTTCACTGGCTAAAGAAACTATTCCAGAAGAGGTAATCGAAGCGTATGGTGAAAAAAACTTGTTATTTGGACGTGAACAAATAATACCAAAACCATTAGACCCACGTTTGATTTACCATGTTGCACCTGCAGTTGCTAGAGCAGCTATGGAATCAGGAGTAGCTCTTCAACCGATTACAGATTGGGATGCGTATGAAATGCAATTAAAAAATCGTCTAGGAATAGATAATAAATTAATAAGAGATATTACTACAAAAGCACAAAGCAATCCTAAACGTGTCGTTTTTGCAGAAGCAGATAATATAAAAATATTAAAAGCAGCACAAACTTGTTTAGAAGAAGGATTTGCTTTCCCAATATTATTAGGAAAAAGAAAAGTTATTCAGCGTTTAATTGAAGAATATTCACTAGATTTTCATGATGTGTTAATTGTAGATCCAAAATCTGAAGAAGAAGATGAACGCAGATTAAAATACGGAAAAGCATTTTTCGAAAAACGTAAACGTAAAGGTTTTACTGAATTTGAAGCAGTTCAAATTATGCGTGAAAGAAATCATTTTGGTTCAATGATGGTTGAATTAGGTGATGCAGACGCAATGATTTCTGGATTGACAAGAAATTATAGAGATGTTGTTAAGCCAGTTATTCAAACTGTTGGATTACAAAAAGATGTATGCACAATTGCTGGAATGTATATTTTAGTAACGAAAAGAGGTCCGCTATTTTTAGCCGATACAACTATAAATATGGATCCAACAGCAGAACAAATAGCTGAGTTGACAAATAATGTGGCAAAAATGGTTCGTAAATTTAAAGTACAACCAAAAATTGCCTTATTAAGTTATTCAAATTTTGGTTCTTCTCCTGGGAAAGATTCAGAAAAAATGGCGAAAGCTGTTGATATTTTACATACAAATTACCCTTCGTTAATAGTTGATGGAGAACTTCAAGCCAACTTCGCTTTAAACAATGAATTAATGATGGAAAAATTTTCTTTCTCTCATTTAGCAAATAAACAAGTAAATGTATTAATTTTCCCAAATCTTTCGTCAGGAAACATTGCTTATAAATTACTTCAAGAAATGACTGATGGAGATGCAATTGGACCTGTTTTAGTTGGTTTGAAAAAATCAATCCATGTGTTACAACTGGGTTCATCTGTAAGAGAAATTATTAATATGGTTAAAGTCGCAGTAGTTGACGCACAAAATAAATAAAAATGATTACGCATTTAAACGGAAAATTAATTGAGAAAAATCCAACTACCATTATAGTAGAATGTGGAGGCGTTGGTTATGAAGTTAAAATTTCATTGACAACTTTTTCGGCTATTGGTTCTGATGAATCTATTAAAATTTTCACACAACACATTGTCCGTGAAGATGCTCAATTATTATACGGTTTTGCGACAAAAGAAGAACGTGAAATGTTCAATCATTTAATCTCTGTTTCTGGTATTGGACCAAACACAGCTATGATCATGTTATCCTCACTTACACCGGAAGAAGTTGCTCATGCAATTCAATCTGACGATGTCAAAACGATACAAGGAGTAAAAGGAATTGGAATTAAAACTGCTCAACGAGTTATTATTGATTTGAAAGATAAAATGTTAAAAATGGCATTTTCTACTGAAAATGTTTTCGTTCAGAACAATACAAATCGATTTGATGCGTTAACAGCATTGGTTTCTTTGGGCTTTGATAAAAAATCAGTTGAAAAAGCAATTGACAAAATATCAACTGGTGAAGAAACTGTTGAGCAATTAATTAAACAAGCATTGAAAATATTATAAATTGAACTTGAAAAAAACAACATATCCATTTTTAATAGTATTACTACTTTTAATGTCTATCGGTTTTTCAAACAACCTGATAGCTCAAGACACATTACGTTTTCCAATTAATAATGCGATTGATCCTACTCAAACAAAACCTCAAAGTTTTGACTTGGGAGATCCGTCGTCCATGAAACAAACAATTGTTTATGATCCAATTACAGGGACATATATTTTCAAAGAAACATTTGGACAAACTGATTTAAATTATCGAAATCCTTCCATGATGACCTTGGAAGAATATTTAGATTACGAGAGAAAAAAGGCACAAAAGAAAAATTGGGAAGCAAAAATTAAAGAACAAACAGATAAAAATAAACCATTAGAATTACCGATTAAAGTAGGGAGTAAACTTTTTGAAAATTTCTTTGGGTCAGATCAAATTACTATTCGTCCCGCAGGATCAGTTGAGATCTCTTTTGGAGTCAATTCATCCAGATATGACAACCCAATTTTACAAGTAAAACAAAGAAAAATAACCCGATTTGATTTTCAACAACAAATCCAATTAAATTTAGTTGGACAAATTGGGACTAAGTTAAAAATTGGAACAAGTTATAATACACAAGCAGCTTTTGATTTTGACAATATTTCTAAATTAGAGTACACAGGAAATGAAGATCAAATTATGCAAAAAATTGCATTAGGAAATGTCTCTATGCCGCTTCCTACAACTTTAATTCAAGGATCTCAAACTTTATTTGGAGTACAAACAAAATTAAAATTTGGAAGAGCAACAGTTGATTTAATTGCAGCTTCTTCAAAAGGGAAAAGACAAGAAATAAATATAACTGGAAAAGCTCAGATTCAAACGTTTGAATTGGGTGCGGATAGTTATGAAGCAAATAGACATTATTTTATCAATTTATATCATAGAGATCAATATGATCATGCTATGTCAACCTTACCAATTGTTTCTTCTGGAATTAACATAACTCGTATGGAGGTATGGTTAACAAATAAAACGAATAATACAGAAAACACTCGAAATGTAATCGCCTTTTCAGATTTAGGAGAAGCAAAAGCATCCAACTGCCAAGGATCTCCTGGTTCATTTTCATCCGTAGAATTGCCAGACAATGATGCAAATGGTTTATACAAATGGGCTGCAGATGCAACTGCAAATCCAGATGTCCGTGGATTTTCAAATGCAGTTAGTGCTTTAGGTATTCAAGGAACTACTCCTGGTCCATTTCAACAAGCTGTTCATTACGAAAAAGTTCAAAATGCACGTAAATTAACAGATGCTGAATATTCATATAACTCATTACTTGGTTTTATCTCGTTAAATCTTCCTTTAAACAACGATGAAGTTTTGGCTGTTTCATATGAATATACTTATAGAGGTGAAACATATACTGTTGGTGAATTATCTACTGATGGAATTGCAGGACAATCTGCCTTAATTGTAAAATTACTAAAACCAACTATTACAAATCCTAAAAACAAAATTTGGGATTTGATGATGAAAAATGTTTATTCTATTGGAGCTTACCAAGTCGGTCAACAAGGATTTAGAATGAACTTCTTATATAATAATCCAGCAACATCCTTATTAGTTCCGTTTTTCCCAATGCCGGGCGTAGACGACAAACTTTTGGTTGAATTATTGGATATGGATAAAATTAATCAAAACAATCAACCCTTTTCAGATGGTGTTTTCGATTTTTCTCCAATGAATTTTGTAGGAAATAAAGCAGATAATGGGGGAACAATAAACACCAAAAATGGTCGTGTATATTTCTCAACTGTAGAACCATTTGGAGCAACTCTTAAAAAGAAATTACAAGATGTTGGAACAATTTCTGATGCTGTAATAAATCAAGTAGCTTTTACTGAATTATACGATTCTACTAAAACAGCGGCTCAACAAATACCTTCTAAAAATAGATTCAGTTTCAAAGGAGAATATCAATCAACTGTAACTTCTGATATTCCCTTAAATGCTTTAAACGTTCCTGAAGGAGCTGTAACGGTAACAGCTGGTGGAATAAAATTAGTAGAAGGATCTGACTATACAGTAGATTATAATTTAGGAAGAGTAAAAATATTAAATACAGGAATTTTAGAATCAAACACACCTATCAAAATTTCTATAGAAAGTAATTCTGTATTTGGATTTCAATCGAAATCATTAATTGGATCACGCTATAATTATAGGTTTAGCGAAAACTTAAATGTCGGAGCGACTTGGATGAGAATGATGGAAAGGCCTGTTACTAAAAAAGTAGATATTGGTAGTGAACCTTTTAAAAACAACATTTTAGGTTTTGATATTGCCTATAAAACAAATCTTCCTATACTAACCAAAATGATCGATTATCTTCCTGTAATTTCAACTACAGAAAAATCTACGTTCTCATTTTCAGGTGAATTCGCACACATTATACCAGGAGCACCAAAGGCTATCAGTAAATCAGGTGTTTCTTACATTGATGATTTTGAAGGTGCTCAAAGTACAATTGATTTGAAATCTGCTACAGCATGGAAATTGGCATCAGTTCCTCAAGGTCAAAATGATTTATTCCCAGAAGCTTCTTTAAAATCTACGGCTAGTGGTTTTAAACGATCTAAAATTGCTTGGTATACAATTGATCTATTATTTTATGCAAGTAACGCAATGACTCCTCAACACATCAAAGATAATCCTGAAATGTTATCTGATAGTCGTATGAGATTAATTCAAACAAAAGATTTATTCCCTAATACACAATTAGCATATGGAACTCCTGCTCCTCTTCAAACGTTAGATTTGGCTTACTATCCTAAAGAAAGAGGAATGTATAATTATGATACGACAGGTCTTTTAATTGATGGAAATGGAGTCTGGGAAAACCCTGAAAATAGATGGGGAGGAATTATGCGTTCATTGACAACTAACGATTTTGAGCAAAGTAACATTCAGTATATTCAGTTTTGGTTATTAGATCCTTATAATAAAGATGGTGAAGCAGTAAATCCTGCTGCTGAACATCATGGAGGAAATTTATACTTTAATTTAGGAAATGTTTCAGAAGATGTATTACCTGATTCATATAAAAGTTATGAAAATGGCTTACCTCCGACAGTTGTAAGTATTCAAGATGATTTAGATACTACAATATGGGCACGTGTTTCTACTCAACAACCTGTTGTAAATGCTTTCGATACAGACAATGCTTCTAGAGCAAATCAAGATGTAGGTTTAGATGGTTGGAAAAATGTAGATGAAGCTATCGAATATTCAAATTTTATAAATTGGGTAAATGGTTCTCCTTTGTCTCAAACAGGTAAATCAAAATTGGTGAGTGATCCATCAAGTGATGATTATGTTTATTACAGAAATGACCTATCTGATGTTTCTGCCTTAAATATTCTAGAAAGATATAAAAATTACAATGGAATGGAAGGGAATTCACCAACTACTGATATGGCGAATTTACAGAATCCAATAGGTGGTCCATATCCTACACAAGGATCAAACAATCCAGATATTGAAGATATTAATTCAGATAATAATTTAGCAGAATCGGAAAGCTATTTTCAATATAAAATTAGTTTACATCCAAAAGATACAGTAATTGGAACCAATTTTATAACATCTGTTCAAAGTATAACTGTTGGAACTGGCTCAGCTCAAAAAACTGAAAAATGGTATCAATACAAAGTTCCAATAAAAGATTACGAAAGAAAAGTGAATGGAATTCAAGATTTTAGATCTATTCGTTTTATGCGTATGTACTTGAAAGATTTTGATGAAGAAGTTGTTTTACGATTTGCAAAATTAGAATTGATTAGAGGAGAGTGGCGAAAATATACAGATGATTTAACACAACCTGGTGATGGAACGACTCCCGAACCAAATTCAACTTCTTTTAATATTGGAACAGTAAATGTTGAAGAAAATGATCAAAGACAACCAATTAAATATGAAATTCCTCCAGGTATTGTAAGAGAAGTAGATCCGTCTCAAGCTGTTCAAAGACAACTAAATGAGCAATCATTGGTGTTAGATATTTGTAATTTAAAAGATGGTGATGCTCGTGCGGCATACAAAAATGTACAATTTGATGTTAGAACTTACAAAAAATTAAAAATGTTTGTTCACGCTGAAGAAGTTTTCAATTCTTCGAATACTTTAAAGAATGAAGAATTAACTTTATTCGTTAGATTAGGTTCTGATTTTACAGATAATTATTACGAATATGAACTTCCATTAAATAAAACAGAATGGAATTCGACAAAACCCGAAGATATTTGGCCGAGTACGAATGACATGGAAATTGTTTTTGATGATTTATTAAAATTAAAAGAAAAAAGAAATAACGCTATAACTAATGGAAATTCTGCTATTTCTTATGTTATAGAATATTCAGAAATTGATCCTCAAAATCCAAAAAGATTTATCAAAGTGAAAGGAAGTCCTAATTTACAAGGATTAAAAACGATGATGATTGGTGTACGAAATCCAGCTAAAGACCAAGTTAATCCTTGGCCAGATGGAGGAACAGATAACGGAGAAGCTGAATGTGTAATTGTTTGGGTAAATGAATTACGTTTAACTGATTTCATTAGTGAAGGTGGGTCAGCTGCAATAGCTCAAGCTCAATTAAAAGCAGCGGATTTTGGAACAGCACAAATGTCTGGTAACTATAGTGGAGTTAACTGGGGAAGTGTTGAAAGTAGAGTTCAAGAACGTCAACGAAATGAGAAAATTGGATTAGATTTAAGTACAAATGTTCAATTAGGACAATTCTTTGGAAAACAAACTCGTGTTTCATTGCCTTTCTTCTATGGTCATTCATTGAATGTAATTAATCCTGAATATGATCCTTTCAATCCTGATATTCGTTTAAAAGATTATAGTTTAGCAGAAAGAAAACAAAAATCTCAGTTAGGGCAAGATTTAATTGAACGTAAATCTTATAATTTCACAAATGTACGTAAAGAGGCTGCTGCTGGATCTACACCTCATTTTTGGAGAGTGAGTAATTGGTCGATGAATTTTGCCTATTCAGAAAATTTAAGAAAAGATTTTAATACAAAATTTGATAGAACAAAAACATGGACAGGAGGTGTAAATTACAATTATTCATTTAACACAGTTGCACTCGAACCTTTCAAAAAGGTAAAATTCATGCAAAAATCTAAATGGTGGGCGATTATTAAAGATATGAATCTTTATTTAATGCCAAAAAACATTTCGTTTACAAATGATGTATCTCGTATTTATAATGAAAGACAAATAAGAAATAATCTTGTGCCTGATTATGATTTTAAAGCGGTATATGTCAAACAATTTACTTGGAGGAGACAGTACAATTTAGGGTATGATATCACTAAAAATTTAAAATTTAACTTCGATGCGACCAATAAAGCAATCTTTGAAGAAGGTCAAGGTCAAGTAGATAGAAAAGACAATCCCGAGAATTATAAAATATTTAAAGATTCAATTTCTGAACAGGCAAGAACCGGTGGAAAAGCGATGGATTATACCCACAATTACACGTTGAGTTATACTCTTCCATTAGACAAAATACCTTTATTAAATTGGGTAACAGCAAATGCTAAATATGGAGGTACTTACAACTGGCAAAGAGCACCGCTTGGACAAACAGAATTTGGTAATACAATTCAAAATACGAGAACAGTTAATATGACTGCTCAAATGAATTTTACAACTCTTTATAATAAAGTTCCTTTTCTGAAAAAAGTAAATAATGATGGAAAAGGACAGAGGGCAACTGTAGCTTCTAAATCAGGTAGTGATGGAGAAGACGATAAGAAAAAACCAGTGGTAGATCCTACTAAACCAGTTGTTGAAGAAAAACCTGAGTCTGAAATGACTAAAAAAGAAATTAGAATTAAACACAGAAAAGAACGCAAGGAAAAAAGAGATAAAAAGAAAGAAGAAAAAAGAAAAGATAAAGTTCCGCCAATACAAGCCGTTCTAGCTAGAATGTTAATGAGTGTGAGAAATGTTTCTGGTACTTATGCTATGACAGATGGTACATTATTACCAGGATATAATCAGGAATCAACATTTTTAGGAATGTCTAGTGGAATTAATCCTAAAATGGCGGGTTTTGTTTTCGGGCAACAAGGTTATGATTTAACAGGAAAAGCAAATGGTTATAACATTTCAGAAATTGCTGCTGGACAAAGTACAATTGTTGGTCAATCTTCTCAAAACTGGTTGGTGAAAAATCAAAATTTAAACAAAACTCATGTGGTAACGCATACTCAAAATATAAATATGAGAGCTAGTTTAGAACCAATCAAAGATTTAACGATTGAAATGACAATGAACAGAGTTTATTCGAATAATTCAAGTGATTTCTATAGATGGATTCAAGATGATCCAACAAGTACTGATCCAAATGCTTCAGGACAATTTAGAGCTCAAAGTCAAGTTGAAACTTCAACCTTGACTTATACTACAGTTTCAATTGGTTCAGCATTTGCAGTTTCAAATAAAGGAAATCAATATTCTTCAGAAACTTTCGAAACAATGCTGAAAAACAGAACAAAAGTTTCAGAATTATTAGGGGCAACTAAAAGCAATTCTTCACTCCTGAATTCAAATTATTATGATGGATATGATGGATCCCAACAACAAGTAATATTAGGCTCTTTTTTAACATCCTATACAAATAATGGAGTTAGTGAGAAAAATATTAATCCAATTAAAAATGTACCTCTTCCAAACTGGTCGATGAATTACAACGGATTAACAAAAATGCCATTCATGAAAAAAATTGCTAAAAACTTTGTTATTAGACATGCCTATAGTTCTTCTGTTTCTGTTGCTGGTATGCAGACAAACTTAAAAGCTAACGAAGATGGAACAGCTAGAGATATCAATAATAACTTTGAAGCGAATAAAATTATTCAAAATGTAACAATTTCAGAACGTTTTTCTCCTTTAATCGGTATAGATGCTACTTGGAATATAAAAGGGCAAGGTTTGATCACTAAATTTGAAATTAAAAAAGACAGAAGTGCAACTTTATCACTAAACAATAATCAAGTAACTGAGATTTTAGGCACTGAATGGGTTATTGGAACAGGCTTTAAATTTGCTAAAGTTCAAATTCCAATTAAGAAAATTCCAGCTAGTCCTGTTAATATCCGTTTTGATTTAACGTTCAGAGATAATTTAACTGTAATTCGTAAAGTGATTGAACATTCAAACCAAGCAACAGCTGGACAAAGAGTAATTTCAATAAAATCATCAGCTGATTATAATATAGGAACAAATTTAGTTATACAGTTTTATTACGATCAAGTAATTACTACTCCTAAAATAGCAACTTCTTATCCTACTGGAAATATGAGCGTTGGTCTTAGATTAAGATTTAATTTAGCTGGAGTGCAATAATGAATTCATCAAAAATAAGAAAAGCAGTTGTTGGTGATGAACATGCTATAATTGAATTAATCAAAAGATTAGCTGAATTTGAAAAGGCGTTAAACGAAGTAACAAATACAGCCGAGAATTTACGTAAGGATCTATTCGATGAAAAAGCATGTGAATCAATTGTTATTGAATACGATAGTAAAATTGTTGGATTTGCATTGTATTATACTTCCTATTCAACTTGGAAAGGACAATGTTTGTATCTTGAAGATTTCTATGTATTACCAGAATTAAGGAGTTTAGGCTTAGGTTCAAAGCTTTTCGACTCTGTATGATATTGCAATTAAAAAAGGTGTTAAACGGATGGATTGGCAAGTTTTGGATTGGAATGATGGAGCTATCAAATTTTATCAAAAGAAAAATGCAATTTTAGACGGTGAATGGATCAATGGAAGATTGTTTTTTGATTAGACACGTAGACCATTTCCAACAAGTTGAATATTAAAAGACAAAATACCGCCTCTCTCAAAGACTATATACTATTAGTATAAGTCTTTGAGCGAAGCGGTCTACTGTCTTTCAGTCTATCGTCTATTTACAATAAATCATTCGCTAAATTCGCTAAATCTGATCTTTCACCTCTTTCCAATTTAACATGAGCAAATAAAGGTTGACCTTTTAATTTATCAATTAAATAAGCTAAACCATTACTGTGTTCATCTAAATAAGGTGTATCAATTTGGTGAACATCACCCGTAAAAATGATTTTAGTATTTTCACCAGCACGGGTAATAATTGTTTTAATTTCGTGCGGAGTTAAATTTTGAGCTTCATCAACAATAAAAAGAATATTCGATAAACTTCTACCTCTGATGAAAGCTAAAGGAATAATAACAATTTTTCCTTGCTGTTCCATCTCAATAATTGCTCGATGTTTCTTTTCATTTTCACCAAATTGAGATTTAATGTATTTTAAATTATCCCAAAGCGGTTCCATATAAGGACTAATCTTGTCATTTGCATCTCCAGGAAGAAAACCAATTTCTTTATTAGATAAAGGAACAATTGGACGAGCTAAAATAATTTGTTGATATCCTTTAGCTTGTTCTAGAGCAGAAGCTAAAGCTAAAAGTGTTTTTCCAGTTCCTGCAACTCCTTGTAAAGCTACCAAACGAACATTGTTATTTAAAAGTGCATTAAAAGCAAATGCTTGCTCGGCGTTTTTGGGTTTAATACCGTAAACAAACTCTTTTTCAATGCGTTCAACATGATCATTTGAATGATTATAAACAGCAAGTGAAGAAGTTTTTCCATTTTTTAAAATGTAATATCCATTCGCCATTTTTTTCTCACCAAGAACACCATTCTCTTCAATTTTACCATGTGTAAAAATCTGACGAATAATTTCAGAATCAACATTATCAATAGTATAAGTACCTGGTTTATCTAAATCGGTTGTGTTTACTTTACCTGTTAGATAATCTTCCGCAACAATACCAAGAGCCTTCGCTTTGATACGCATATTGATATCCTTAGTAATTAACTTAACCTCAAATTTTGGTTCCGTCTCTTTTAAAAACAAAGCAGAATTAATAATCTTATGATCATTCTTTCCAACAGAATAAACATACTCAGCATTAACTTCTCTCGGATTACTTTCCAATGCTATTTTAAAAGATCCTTGTTTAGCACCTAAAGAAATCCAATCTTGTAAATTTCCGTCCGTAGATAATTTATCAATAAAACGAATAACTTCTCTGGCACAAAAATTCTTAGAATCATTCCCAACTTTAAATTTATCCAATTCTTCTAAAACAGTAATTGGTATCGCTACATTATTATCCTCGAAGTGATTAATGGCTTGATGATCGTGTAAAAGAACAGAAGTATCTAAAACGTATATTATTTTTTTCTTAGCCATAAATTTATGTATTTATTATTTAATTGTAATGTACAAAAAAATAGTTTCAAAAAAAATAGAACTAATGAAGTTTATAAGATAAAATTGTTAATATTCTCTACAAAGCTTATAAATACTACGATAAAAAATATAAAGACACAAAAAAATCCCATCGTATAAAACAATGGGATTTTTTAACTCAAAAAAAATACAAGAGTACCCCTACTCTGGTAAAATCGATAATGTTCTACATTCAATAAATAAAAGAATATGAATTTTATTTATGAATTTATGGTACAAATGTCTATCATTGTATTGATAAAATGAAGTAATTGTTTGAAAAAATTACGATGCCCAAAGCATAATTACAAATAGTTAAATTACTGATAAACTGAATATTATAACTATATTATTTATATATTATTACAATGTCCACAACAACAACAGATAGTTTAGTCAATCTTATTCATTCTTTAACAAAGGCTGAAAAACGAAGTTTTAAGCTATATGCTAATCGAAATTCATCTTCTCCAGAAGAATTAAAATTTCTACAATTATTTGATTTTATTGATAAAAATAAAAATTATTCTGAGGAAATTGCTGTTGTTAAGTTAAAAAATATAAAGAAAAGTCAATTATCAAATATTAAAGCTCACCTATATAAACAACTTTTAACAAGTTTACGATTACAATATATTTCACATCACATTGAAATTGAAATTAGAGAAACGATTGATTATGCAACAGTTTTATATCAAAAAGCTTTTTATCATCAAGCACTAAAAATTCTTGAAAAAGCAAAACAATTAGCATTTAAAGCAAATTCATCCATTTTAACTCTTGAAATAGTTGAATTTGAAAAAATTATTGAATTACAATATATTACAAGATCAATTGGAAGTCGAGCAGAACAATTGACAGTAGATAGTTCTAATTTAATTTCACATATAGAAGGAGCAACTGATTTTTCAAATTTAGCTCTACAACTTTATGCACTGTATTTAAAAGGAGGATTTGCGAGAGATGAAAAAGACCATTTATTTGTCAAAGAATTTTTTCATTCACGTTTAAGACCTTATAGAATTGAAGAATTGGGTTTTGAAGAAAAAATGCATCTATACAATTCGTTTGTTTGGTATCATTACATCAATCAAGATTTTTTGATGTGCTATAAATATGCTCGATTATGGGTTGATTTATTTGACGAATATCCAGATATGAAAACGTTGAAAAAAGAGATGCATTTAAAAGGAATGCACAATCTTTTAAATGCTTTGTTTAACTTAAGAAGTTATGAACGTTTTGCTGAAGAATTAACCAATTTATCAAAATATAAAATTTCTGATCGTGAACAAGAGAACGAAATTATTCTTCACCAACTTTATTTGTTTTCAAATTTAATCAATAACCATTATTTACAAGGAACATTTACGGAAGGGTTAAAGATTGTTCCAGATATTTTAGAATTCTGTAAAAAATATGAGCAAAAACTAGATGCCCATCGCATCATGGTTTTTTACTATAAAATTGCCTGCTTGTATTTTGGTAGTGGAATGAACAAAGAAGCAATTGTATATTTAAATTTGGTTGTCCAATTCAAAGAGCAAACATTGAGAGAAGACATTCAATCTTTTGCGAGAATACTAAACTTAGTTGCTCATTTCGAGTTAGGAAATGATGTTTTAGTAGAATATCAAATAAAAAGTGTTTACCGTTTCTTAATTAAAATGGGTGATTTACATGGTGTACAAAAAGAGATTCTAAATTTCTTACGTCTGCTTCCTATGACAAGAAATGAATTAGGAAAAGCCTTTAAAATATTACACGCGAAATTGGTTAAATTATCTCTTCTTCCCTACGAAAAAAGACCTTTCTTATATTTAGATTTAAT
>CANJKA010000067.1 GCA_947474675.1 Flavobacteriales bacterium | reverse complement strand
TTAACGTTTGCTATTTTGTTTTATTTCCTTTCAATTACCTTAGGAAGCGTTTCTTTATCAGGAGTTTTATTAGGTGTTCATCCTGTGTTTGTCGTGTTTTTTGTTTTTATATTTTTTAAAGAGCGAATTAGTTTAAAAACTTGGATTGCATGTTTAATTGCCATGCTTGGAATAACGCTAATTTCTATTTTTAGTTCTACTGAATCTAGCGGATCAATAGGAGGAAGTTTATATGCATTAGCATCTGCATTTTTTCTTGGTTTAAATTTTACCTATTATCTAAAATATTTAAAAGGTTTTAGTACAGGTAAACTCGTTTTTTATCAAAACATTTTACAAATCCCTATCCTTTTACCCTTTGCTCTTTTTGATCCAGGTGTTATTACCTTAAAAGGAATAATTTCTATTATCTGTTTAGGTGTTTTTTGTACCGGAATTGCGTATTTTTTAATTTACAGCGGCTCTCAAACAGTTAAAAAACAAAACATTGGCGTTCTACAAATTATAGAAAACATAATACCTGTTATAATTGGAGTTGCCTTTTATCTAGAAAAAATAAATCTCGAATCTGTCGTAGGAATTCTACTTATCTTAGCTTCTGTCGTGATGATAAGCTTTGACACTCAAAAAGAAGGATCAATTCCAAAAGTTGGGGACTAAAATCGGATCAAGTCTAAAACTTGTGGGAAAATTCTAATTCTATAGTTTTTTAAAAATAATTATAATTGATTTAGAACTTAAATTGCTTGGATATTTTAAAGAAGAGAAAAAGCAACGCTTTTGAAGACCAAGCATTAGCGCAGAGATTGTAAATTTCTTCGTAATTGCGTTTCACTTTTTCAGCGAAAATCAGCATGAGAAAAAGCATAACTTTTGAAGACCAAGCGATAACGCAGTGAAAGAGTATTTACGTGCGGTTTTACGAAGAGAGAGAAAGTACTACTTTCGAAAAAGTAAAAACTTCCTTAAAATGTCCTTGATTTTTGCTTACCTCCGGCACTAACGATATTTTCACTACCGTTCAGTCTTCACAAATAGTATTTGTTCTTCTTCGAAAATTACATTTTCTATTCATCAAGGAAAAGTGAGAGAATTATAGCATTAATAAGGTTGAAAGTTTAAACTAAAGCTGTAAATAGATTTATAATTATTTTTTATTCCCCCAACATTCGGGTTTGATCCCTAAAATCTTGATCCCATAAACTTTCAAAAAAAGCGAGTGGAATCTAAAAAGGGTCATCTAATAAATTAGAAAACCCTTTTTAAAGTTTTGTAGTAGTAGTACGTAACGTTTTTTGCAGTTTCCTGCTATATTTTTTAAATTAAATCTGTCATTTTAAAAATCAGGTTATTTCTTCTAAGCTTTGTAAAATTAATTACTGGCTTTAAAATATTTATATAAGGACTTAGAACTGTTATACTCTTTATCAAACTAGAAAATGAAAACTGCCTCTCCAAGCAGTGTGTCCTTTATACAAAATTTCAAAGCGAACTATGAAGAAAATAACCTGATTTTTTCTCTCCTTATTTCTTACTTCAAATATATGTATAAGGAATTGATTCGTTTGAGTCAAATGAATATTACAGCATTTTCAATTATCAAAATAGACTGTTGCTTTAACTTTTGTTTTTAAAATTAAACCATCTGAGTTGTTGTATTATAATAGATGTTGTTTTGTATATCTTCATCACTAGAAGACAATATGTCTATACTATATGCTGGATGTCATTCATTTATAAATTCAAAACGTATTAAAAGGTAAATTCAATTGAACTATCTGAAGAAACAATCAAGTTGCTTTTTCAGATAGTTCAAAACATTGATAGAAAATAGTAAATGATTTTATAAAAAAATTAATAATCTCTATTTCATGAAAAAAGAATATCTTTGATAAAACGAAATAAAGCTAATTTCTATAAAGATTTTTAAATGAATTCGTTGAATAAAACAAAATGGAAAAAGACTTAAAATTAGCTGTCTTAATAGATGGTGACAACATACCTTCCGCATACGTAAAAGAAATGATGGAAGAAATAGCTAAATACGGAAATCCAACTGTGAAACGTATTTATGGGGATTGGACACAACCACATTTGACAAAATGGAAGAATTTATTGCTTCAAAATGCAATCACTCCAATTCAGCAATATGCTTATACAACAGGGAAAAACGCAACCGATTCAGCAATGATTATCGATGCTATGGATTTGTTGTATTCTGAAAAAGTGAATGGTTTCTGCTTAGTATCAAGCGATAGTGATTTTACACGATTAGCGACTAGACTTCGAGAAGCTAGTATGCATGTAATTGGAATTGGCGAAAAGAAAACACCTGAACCTTTCATTGTTGCTTGTGATAGATTCATCTATATTGAAATTCTTAAAAATCAAAACAGAGAATTAAATCAAACGGTTGAAAAAGGAAAAGAACAAAAGAAAAACGAAGTTGATAAAATTACTCCAAAAGTGATTCATTTGCTATCATCTACCATTTCAGATTTGGCAGATTATGAAGGATGGGCATTTTTAGGAGATGTTGGAAGTTTATTAATGAAAAAACAACCCAATTTCGATTCAAGAAATTATGGTTTTGAAAAATTAACTCCTTTGATTAATTCAACCAATAAGTTTGAAATCGAGCAAAGAGAAAATTCAAAAGGAAAAACAAAATTAATTTACGTTCGAAATAAATAATCCAAGCACATGTTTACAGGAATTATTGAACAATTAGGAACCATCAAAGCGATTGAAAAAGAAGGGGAGAATATTCACTTCACAGTTCAATCTGCATTTGCCCATGAATTAAAAATTGACCAAAGTGTTGCACACAATGGCGTTTGTTTAACGGTTGTTCAGATCGATGAAGATCAACATGTTGTAACAGCAATTCACGAAACTCTGGAAAAAACAAATCTGGGAGAATGGATTGTTGGAACAAAAGTAAATTTAGAGCGCTGTATGCAAATGAACGGACGTTTGGACGGACATATTGTTCAAGGGCACGTAGATTCTACAGCCATTTGCACAGCAATTGAAGACCAAAATGGAAGTTGGAAATATACTTTCGAATATACATCAAATCAAGTAACGGTTGAAAAAGGTTCAATTACAGTAAATGGTGTAAGTTTAACAGTTGTCGATTCAAAAGACAACGGTTTTTCAGTTTGCATCATTCCTTATACACACGAACACACCAATTTTCACCAATTGAAAGTAGGCGATAAAATCAATTTAGAATTTGATATTATTGGAAAATACGTGGCGAAATTAATGGGGAAATAATCGTTAATTGTAATTTTCATTTTAAATCATCAAAACTTGTAAAAAATACAAGTTTTGATGATTTAAAAGATATTTAACTTTCAATAATCAAACTAAATATCTCAAAATCGCCATAAAAATCCCGTCAATTTCCGCATCATGATTCACACAATAAAACCGCGAATAACCACCATCAATAACAATTTTACCTAGTCCTATTTCTCCGGATTGAATCAAGGGTTGATCATCCACCCAAACTTCCACTTTTAACCGATAATCCATCGGAAAAGCAACGGTTGTTAATCCAGCAGGGAAGGTGTCACTTTTTTCAAAGAGATTGTTTTTTGTGTTTTCAGATTGAATTATCCCTTCATTTTGGTCAAAATTCCCCCAACTTTCTTTGGCATAAAAAGCCAATGTAATTTGTCGACTTTCTGCTTGAAGTGGCCAATTTTCGGCTCCGCAATAGAGTCCACCTCCTTTTTCAAGGTAATTTTTTATTCGAACAATGTCAGAAGAAGATAAAATAGACTCAGCAGTTGAAAAAATGAAAATTGCTTGATAGATAGTAAGGCTATCGGGTAATTTATCAGTTTTGACAATTTCTATAGAATCTTTTTCGAAACATATAGATGAGGTGTTACCCAAGAATAGAATTTTTTGCTGGGAATGGCAGGGAGAATTAGAAAAGAATAAAAATGTGAATGCTATTAAATATTTCATCTTCGTTCGTACAATTAAACGTTTATTCCGTTCAAATGCTTATTTTTAGGGACTAATAATTTTTATTTTAAAAAAATAACATAAAAAATTAGGTATTAATTAAAACTATAAGTTAGTTTGTACCTAATCTAATAAATTAATTTAAATTAAAAATGAAGAACACAGTTAAAAACAAGTTGGCAACAAGCTTTAAAGGGCTATTGCTAACATCTACACTCCTAATTAGTGGATTGGGGGGGTAAAGCTCAAACATCGATTGGATCGATTAAAATGGATGCCAAGCAAGGGCAAGGCTACATAGTGATGAATCAAGCAAGTACGCCTTACACGTGTTGGCGATATTTTATTCAAGAAAGAACGGGTAAAGCTACTGCACAATATCCGAACGGAATAGTTCCTTTAGACAATATTACCGTTTGTGGGAAAGATTTTGTACAGTTACCCACTGCATATGGTAAAGATACCAAAAGAGATATTATTGTTTCTGTGTATGGAGTAACTTCACCAAAAGGGGGGGCAACAACTGAAACTCCAGTAATCCTAAATAAAACAATTGGAAATTACAGTGGAATTGAAAAAGCAATTACGAATAAAGATTATAAAATAAGATGTGGTGCAGCGTGTGATGGAATGTACCAAGGTAAGTCTTATGCGTATCAATTTAGAATTCATGAAGAAATAACTGCTGCTCAACCCTCCGGAACAGGTGTTGGATATATGGATATGAATAGTCCATTCCAAGAAATGATCGCAAATGTGGGTATCCCGTTTTATGGATATTATTCTCCTACACAAGCACAAGCGTATTTAACTAGTATCGCTTTTTCAGGAACCATGGCTGATTATAAAGCTGCCAATTTAGATGTTTCAGGGAAGTTATACGTTTCGGACCTTGAACAAGGAATACATGTGCACGATTCATACGGAAATATCATAATTCAAGATGATGTAACTAATCCAGGCGGTATTTATTACATGATACCAAAAGATTTTGGTATTTGGGAAAAATATAGAACATATTTAGCTGCTGGAATTCAAAATTATGATTACGATGGAAATAATTGTGGCAATGTAGCACTTGGTTTATTTACACAGCAAATGAATACTCGTATAAATGCTCAAGTTCCGAGTACTCCTCAGTTAGCAGGATGGACAAATCTTCAATGTTCTGGACAAGGATGGTCATTGTCTGAAAGTGAATATGCACAAGAACCTTCAGATTGTCAGCAAGGTGTTCTTGAAACGGTTATTCTTGGTGATATTGGTCCTTGGGAAATATTAGAATTGTTAGAACCATGTGTTACTGGAGGATCAACTGATCATCACGAATATTGGGAACAATATGCACAAGTAAATTTAGTATCAGCAACTGGAGGAAGTGGTACAACTCCAACTTGGACATTTCATAATGTAGGAAGACCTCCAGTATTGGGTGAAAAAATTAATATTCCAGCTGGTTTATACAATTTAGAAATTGCTACCAAAAAAGGAGAATATCGCCGTTTAGTAGTACAAGCGAAACAACCTTATACAGCTACTGTACAAATGAAAGATTTGGTTTCACCAGTAATTTTTCCTGTTCCAATTGTGAACAATGATTTTAAAATCAATATTGAAACTCCTTTTGACGTAACTTTTACGTATGAATTATGGGACAAAAATGGAGTTAAAATTCATTCACAAATTATTACTGTTGCAAAAACATTAACTGATGCGGTTACAATTCCAATTGCTGTGCGAGGAACTATACCTACTGGAAATTTAATAAATAGATTTATTTATTCTGATGGTTCTATTAGAACAATTAATACAATGAAATAATTTTAATTTAAAATAATAATAAGGAGAGGATGTTTCATACATCCTCTTTCTTCATTTAATAAATACAATATGAAAACCCTTACAACTCTATTTTTTACTATTACATTTTTTTATTCATATTCTCAAATTTGGAATCTTGGCACACAAAGCTGTATTGGAGGAACAGACGTTGATAACATATACGGATCACTTTTATTGAGCAATGGTAATACCCTTCTTTATGGTACTTCTACCTCTGGTATTTCTGGAGATAAAACAGAAGCTCATATTGGGGGTGATGATATTTGGTTAATCGCTTTAGATAATAACCAACAAATTGTTTGGCAAAAAACAATTGGAGGATTATTAGATGATCGTCCTGCAAAAATAATTGAAACAATTGATCATAAATTGATGTTAGCGAGCTACTCAAATTCACTAATTGGAGGTTTGAAAACAGCCCCAAATTTTGGAAGTACTGATGTCTGGTTAATAAAAATGGACCTTACTGGTACAATAATTTGGGATAAAACGTATGGCGGTACTTTAGCAGATGGAGTAAATGATATCATAGAATTACCATCTAAAAACATTATTATTACATCATCATCAAATTCTGATATTTCAGGTAATAAATTGTCTGGCAACATTGGTCTAGAAGATACTTGGTTATTAAAAATCGATCAAAATGGTTTAGTACTTTTAGATAAAACAATAGGTGGTTCAAATTATGAAAGTGGAGGGAATTTATGCGTAACAAATAATTCTTTTTTTTATTTAGCTGTAACTTCTTTTTCTGACATTTCAGGAGATAAAACAGAAAATTCGTATGGTTATGAGGATATATGGGTCTGTAAAATAGACACCAATTTAACGATACTACAAGATAAAACTTTTGGTGGCGATAACATTGATTCAAATCCATTAATGCAACTACTTCCGAATGGAGAGTTGTTCATAATAGGAATAAGTTCATCTAATATTTCTGGAAATAAAACTGAAAATAGTTTTGGAAATGGTTATGAAGATTGTTGGTTGTTAAAATTGGATGCATCGCTTACCATTTTAAATCAAAAAACAATTGGCTCTAATAAAGATGATTTTCCAAAAACTATTAATCAATTAGCAAATAATAAAATTCTCATTGGTTTATCATCAGACTCAGATGCAAATGTGTATAAATCGGAACCGAAAATTGGGAATGCAGATGTATGGTTTATTACAATTGACGAGAATTTTAATTTTTTAGAAGATAAAACGATTGGTTCAACTTCTAGAGAACTTTTAGGTGGTGTTATAGAAACTTCACCCTATAATTTCACCGTTTTCACGTCTTCAACTGGCATAAACACTGGAAACAAAACATGTTCTGGAAGCAACGTTGCACCAATTACATGGGCTTCCCCAACAGATTTTTGGGTTTTTAATCTAAATACAACTCTTGGTTTATCAGAAATTTCTTCCAAAGAGAGCTTCACTCTTTTTCCAAATCCAGTCATAAATACATTTACAATTAATTCTAAAAACACAATTTCTTCCCTTGAAATTTCAACATTGGATGGTAAAATGGTTCAACAAAAAAATGTAAATGAGATGAGTTCTACTATGGATGTTGAGTTAATGCCATCAGGCATTTATTTGTGTAAACTATTTTTGGAAAATGGAGAAACGAATATTGTTCGATTTGTGAAGGAGTAAAAGGTTAAAAAGCTGTTAAATAATTAGTTTAAAAAAATATAATGACTATATTTTCGAGAATTGACAATTAATCTATTAAATATTTTTATTATGAAAACAACACTTTTATTATCCATTTTCTTGCTAAGCAACTACACAACTATTTTTGCTCAAGAAAATAATGTTAAAGATTCTATAAATCTTATAGAATTACCCAAAAATGAATTGTACATCTTAGATTCCATTAAAAAATACCGAGATCTCAGAATATTTAAAATGGATGATCCATATTATTATTTACAGATTGTTGATGGTTATGCTGTATTGAGTTATCAAGCAAGATCTAAAGGTGCTTTTGCATCTGGACAGATTTATAGTTCTAGTATAAATTTAATTGAGGGTGATTCTGTCAATACATTTACAATTGTTACTGATAATAAATTTCCCGGATCAGTATCTGGAAAAAGAATTTTTATTGGCATTTTAAACAACTACAATACTAATAACACAATATTTATTCTAAATAATCGAAAACAAATTGAATACATTATTAAAGCACATATAGCATCAGAAGAAGAAAAAAATCGCTTAATCAAGATAACAAAAAAATAATCAAAACGAAATTTTAAAATCAGCTTAGCTACCAAAGTAGAAAATTAGGAAGCGAATAATTATACTGGAAGGTTTTTATTTGTGTAAACTATTTTTGGAATATCGAGAAACGAATATAGTTCAATTTGCTAATGAATAATTATTTAAATCTCATTGCAAAATCGCACATTTTTAACTAGCTTTAAGTAAGAACTTTTATTTTAAAGCAAAAATGACAACACAAGAACTAGGAATTTTCGGAGAAAACTTAGCAGTATCACATCTCATCAGTAAAGGATATACCATCTTAGATAGAAATTGGAAATTTCGAAAGCAAGAAATAGATATCGTTGCGTCATATAATGGCCAATTGGTTATAATAGAAGTAAAAGCAAGACAAACAGCCGAAATTGGAGAACCTTGGATGGCGGTTACAAAAGCAAAGCAACGTATTATTGTTCAAGTCGCTCATCAATATATTCAACTTAAAAATATTGATTTAGACACTCGATTTGATGTCGTTTCCATTGTTCATAATACTTTTCGAACAAAAATCGAGCACATTGAAGATGCGTTTACGGCTTGTATGTAGAGGAGACGATAGATTTTAGACATTAGATCGCTTCGCTCTTAGACTGATGAACTGAATAGAATTAAAAGTTTTATCTGAATTTATAGTGACTTTCTGAATGCCGATTCACTTGTTTTTCTTAAAATTGTACTACCATGGGAAAAATACTTATAAAAAACATCAAAGGACTAGTTCAAGCAGGAGAAAATTTTCCGATTTTTAAAAGCGGGAAAGAAATGTCAGTTTTACCAATTATTGAAAATGCGTTTTTAGCATTGGAAGATGGAGTCATTGTAGAATATGGTACCATGGAAGAATGGGGCGGAATAGAAGATTGGAGAGGTATCGAAATTATTGATGCTGAAGGAAAATATGTTCTTCCCGCTTTTTGTGATTCTCATACACATACCGTTTTCGCGAAAAGTAGAGAGGAAGAATTTGTAGATAGAATTCATGGTTTAACCTACGAAGAAATTGCTTTACGAGGTGGTGGAATCTTAAATTCAGCAGGACGATTACAAGAAATGTCAGAAGATGAATTGTTTGAAAAAGCAATGGAAAGGATTGTTCGTTTAATATCATACGGAACAGGAGCTTTAGAAATTAAATCTGGTTATGGATTAACAGTTGAAGCAGAATTAAAAATGCTTCGTGTTATTAAGCGTTTGAAAGCAGAAAGTGGAATTGCAATTAAAGCGACTTTCTTAGGAGCACATGCTTTTCCCAAAGAATTCAAAGAAAATCACAGAGGATATATTGATTTAATTATCAACGAAATGCTTCCTAAAATAGGTGCTGAAAATCTAGCTGATTACATCGATTGTTTCTGTGAAAACAACTATTTTTCAGTGGCTGAAATGGCAGAAATTATCGAAGCTGGAGCAAAACATAACTTAATCCCAAAAGTTCATGTCAATCAATTTACAGCATTAGGTGGTGTGAAAAAAGCGGTTGAAATGGGTGCTTTATCGGTAGATCATTTAGAAGAAATTACAGATGAAGACATTGAAGCGTTGAAAGGTTCTAACTGCATGCCGACAATTTTACCAAGTTGTTCTCATTTCTTGAGTATTCCTTACGGAAATGCAAGAAAAATGATCAATGCTGGATTACCAGTCGCATTAGCAAGTGATTTTAATCCTGGTTCAACTCCAAGTGGAAATTTACAATTTGTTCTTTCGTTGGGATGTGTTAAAATGAAAATGACACCAGAAGAAGCAATTAATTCGGTGACTATTAATTCAGCTTATGCAATGGGATTATCAAAAACACATGGAACAATTTCTTTGGGTAAAACAACGCCGATTATAATTACGAAAGCAATTCCTTCATTGGCGTATATACCGTATGCTTTTGGTGATAATCATGTGGAGAGAGTTATTTAAAGATGGCCTTAATGCACATTGACCTTCAATTCATAAAAAACTCCATTTACGATAAATCTGATTTCGAATTTAAAAATCTGAAAATAGATCAAGAAAGTAGTGGATATGGTGCCTGTACATTTTCATTAAATCAACAAAAAATAATTCACCGTTGTTCTAAAATTACTCCGACTAAAACTGGGCAATTTGTTACTATTTGGAAAAGAAATACCGAAGGAATTACAGCACCATTTTCAAGTACTGACGATTTCGATTTCTTTATCATAACAGTTAAAAAAGATGAAAATTTGGGACAATTTATTTTTTCTAAAACAATTTTAGAAGAAAAAGAAATTATCGATAGTCTTTTTAAAAAAGGAAAACGAGGAATGAGAGTTTATGCTCCTTGGGATAATACAACCAGTATACAGGCTAGAAAAACGCAGGAATGGCAAGGAATGTGTTTTATAGAAATGGTTGACTTTGATAGAATAAAAATGAATAATTGGTTATTAAATAATATTGAAAATGGCTAAATTAACACAAGAAATAATTGATAATATCGTTTCAAAAGCAGCTCAACGGAAAAACATTCATGGTGCGGTTTTTAACATTGAATCAGTCGATAAAAATCTACGTTTAATTTCTTCAGCTGGGAATTTAACTGCTGAATCCAATTACTATTTAGCGAGTATCAATAAGTTAATTATCTCCTTTATTACCCATAGACTCTGTCAAAACAAACAACTTAATTTATCGGATAAAGTATCTAAATTTATACCTAAAGAAGAACTGAACGGGATACTCATTTATAAAAGTATTGACTATTCGGATGAATTAACAATTACTCATTTACTATCTCATACTTCAGGATTCACTTGTTATTTAATTGATAAACGAGAAGATGGAAAGAAAAATATGGATATCCTCTTAAATGGTGAAGATCAAGCTTGGCCATTTGAAAAGGTGATTTCTGAAATGAAAAAAAGAACACTGAAATTTAAACCAGGACAACAAGGGAAGGCAAATTACGCAGAAACGAATTATCGAATTTTAGATCGGATTCTAGAAATTGTAACCCAGAAATCAATACATAATCTCTTGACATCAACTTTTGAAGAATTAGGAATGAAAAATACGTTTGTTTTAAATTCTGAAAATGAGAAAGCATGCACTTCTCCTTTTTATAAAGAAAATACACTAAAATTGGTAAATTATTGGAATTCTTCTAAGCACGATATTGCAAGTACGGCTAATGATCAAATGATTTTTATTCGTGCTTTTTTTGAAGGAAATTATTTAACAAAAGATACCCTTTCTAAAATTGAAAAATGGAACTCTGTCTTTTTTCCATTTAAATATGGTATTGGAATTCAGCAATTTTCGATTCCAAGATTCTTTTCGCCTCTTAAAGCAATTCCTATAATGATTGGGCATTGTGGTTCTATTAGCTCTGTAGCATTTTACATTCCTAAAAAGCAAGTTTTTGTTACTGGAACATTGAATCAAGCAAGTAATCCTACTGTTGTTTTTCAGACACTTATAAAAATAATTAATAAGATTTGAAGTTGTGCGATCTAATAGGAAGATATTTAAAAACCATTAAACGTTCATAAATTGACATAAAAAGGGGTTGATAAAAACTTATCAACCCCTTTTTTAAATTTCAGATATGAATTATTCAGCAGACTCTTCAGTAACTGCTTCAACTTCTTCTTCAACATCATCATCATCATCCTCTGCTGGCTTAACAGCCCCACGAGCCATACGAACAGAAACAACAACAGATGCATGAGGATCTAAGATCGTAACACCTTCAATTGAAACTTGACCAACACGAATAGATTGACCAATTTTTAATTTAGTAACATCTAAATTAATAGCATCTGGAATAACACCAGGCAAACCAATAACATTTAAGTTACGGTATGATTGCATTAACTTACCTCCACTCATAACACCACGAGCTGAACCAGTAATTCTAACAGGTAAAGAAACTCTTACAGGACGAGAATCTTCTAATTGAAGAAAATCAACATGTTGAATGTTTCCTTTAACTGGGTGTTGTTGTAATTCACGAACTACAGCCATTGATTTTTTACCATCAATAGTTAATTCAAATTGATAAACTTCTGGAGAATAAATTAATCTTTCGATATCAATATTTTTTACAGAAAAGTGAGTTTGTTCACCTGATCCATAAAGTACACAAGGAACTAGACCAGAATTTCTAGTCAATTTAGCATCCTTTTTCCCTACGTTCGCTCTTGGCGAACCGCTCAATTGTGCAATTTTCATTTGTTGTATATATTAAATTATAAAATGTGAACTTATTGATTCGTTGTTAGCCATATTTCTAATCACTTCTGAAAATAAATCAGATACAGTTAACACTCTTATTTTACTACTTTTTTGTTTTAATGGAATTGTATCTGTAACGATCAATTCAGTAATTTTTGATTTTTCTATTCTTTCATAAGCAGGGCCTGAAAGGACAGCATGAGTACAAAAAGCTCTCACACTTAATGCCCCTTTTTCAATGAATAAATCTGCTGCTTTTGTTAATGTTCCAGCAGTGTCACACATATCATCTACCAAAATAACATCTTTTCCAAAAACATCCCCTATTACAGTCATTTCAGCTATTTCATTTGCTTTTTTACGAGACTTGTGACAAATAGCTAAGCCAACATCTAATTTTTTAGCATAAGAATTCGCTCTTTTTGTTCCGCCTGCATCTGGAGCAGCCATAATTAAATTTCCTGTATTAAACTTCTTCATTTCTTCAAAGAAAATTGTTGAAGCGTATAAATGATCTACAGGAACTTCAAAAAATCCTTGAATTTGGTCAGCATGTAAATCCATTGTCATAATACGATCAACACCAGCTGCCATTAACATATTTGCTACCAATTTTGCTCCAATTGCAACTCTAGGTTTATCTTTTCTGTCTTGGCGTGCAAATCCAAAATAAGGAATTGCAGCAATAATTTTACGTGCAGAAGCTCTTTTTGCAGCATCAATCATCAATAATAATTCAAATAAATTATCTGATGGAGGCATTGTAGATTGAATGATTAACACATCATTTCCACGAACAGTTTCTTCAAATGAAGGTTGAAATTCTCCGTCACTAAAATCCGTAACGATCACATTTCCAAGCGGTATGCCGTAATTTTCAGCAATTTTAGTTGCTAATATTGATGTTGCTCTTCCCGAAAATATTTTAACTCCTACTGGCATTTTGTTCTGTTTTAAGAGTGCAAAGATACAACAATTGATTTGTATATGCTAGAGTTACTAAATCCTTTTTTAGATTTTTTTAATATAAAAAATTTTACTTTTTTATAAATCGAAATAAAAAGATAGATTGGGAAATCATTAAGCAAATAAATACGCCGAACAAATTGTAACCAACTGTTTTGAGATGACCCGTATGTGAAACAACTAGAGCTAAAATTGCAAACATGGCTGACATTAATTGCACAGTTGTTAAAATTAGAAAACGATTCACAAAATTATCCGGTTCTTTATCTAAACCTGGAGCAATAATTAAGGTTCCTAATACATAAAGAGCTATAAGAAAGCTATCTGATAAAAGAATTGCTTTTAAAGGAACATGAAATATACCTGTAAAAAGAAGTGCTATATGAGCACTAATTATTACAATAATAACTGCAAAGAAATTTAATCTATATTTTTTACTTTTCATCTTCTTCTTTACTACTTTTAAGTACATCTTTTAAAACTAAATACAATCCTGCTGAGACCCCAAATAAAGATAAACCAACTGTCCACCAAGCTGTTTTTGTTTCATATTTATGATCTAAATATGTTCCCAACCAAGTGAAAAATGCAATAACAACCCCCATCTGAATTACCAGAGCTGAATAGCGGGCATACTTTGAAAATTTTGGCGTATTTTTTTCGTTAGAATCCATTAATAAGTATTATTGTCTGTATTGTCTTCTGAAATAACAAGATGTGATTGTTCTCTAATAGAATCTTGACCAGTCATATGGCAAGACCCTAAAAAAACAGCTCCTTCTTCAATGTGCAATTTAGAAGTTAAAATATCGCCTACAATTTTGGATTTATCCCTCAATATAAGGAGTCCTTCAATTTCCAAAGAACCGTTTACTTTTCCTTCAATATCAGCTTCTAAACAACTTATATTTCCGAAAACTACTCCCGTTTCACCTATGATAACTTTTGCTCTAGAAAAAACATTGCCCACAATTTCTCCATCAATTCTTATATTAGAATCAGCAATAATATCACCTATAATTTTGGTTCCTTCAACAAGCTTATTCACTTTATCTGTACTTTCAAATTGCGTTTTTTCTTTTCTTCTCAACATATCTTAATAATATTCAAGGGTGAAATCTTCGTATTCTTCCAGTTTTTGTGCTTCGAATAAGATTCTCAAATTTTCCTTTGTAATTGGGAGTATCTTAGCTTTTTGTAAATCTGTCAAATGTTTTTTCGTGTTTTTAAAAACTCGAATATATTCTTTTGCTTTTTCATCAGATTCAAAAACTTCAAGAACAATAATACTTTGTTCGGTTCCGAATATTTTAGAACTGACTTTTAATTTATTTCTGCTGAAAAACTCACTGTTGAAATTTGAAACTTTTAATTTTTCAGTATTTGAATTTTGATCCTTTTCTAAAAAGATTATAACCCAATGTTCTTTATCATCAAATGTGTAAATTGATTTTTTTGTAAAATCTATTGACTCATTTATTGAAACGCCTGATTTCAAAATACTTAATAGCTCATTCGCTCTTTGTTCTTCAGGACTTTTAGAATACTCTTTAATTATTTGCTCTAAAACTGGGACTATTTCTTGTTTGTTTTCAGAAGTTTGACCAATACTCATTGCTTTTAACAACATGTATTTAGAACGAAATATATTTTCTTTTTCATCTAAAATAACTGTATTTGCTTTGGCTATTACAGGGGAATATAAACCTCTGTTATATCTATCTAAAATGACTAGATACTCCTTTTCTGCTAACGCATCACGTTCTTTTTTCTTTATAAAATAATCTGGGTCACGTAGATAGTTTGCATAATCAGAGTTTGGAAACATGTTTAATATGTAATCTTTTTGAATATCCGCTTTCTTTGGTTCTGATTCATGATACATTCTATACAATTGGTAAGATGAAAGTAAGTTATAATTACTTTCAATTTTTCTATCCAATACCTTGTTGAATTGTTTATCAGCCATTGAGTTTTCCATCAATTGATCTTTGTAAATAATTCCAGCATCATATAAAGAGGAGAGTAATCGCTCATTTGATACAGCCACTGCAGAGTCTGTTAGCGGAATTCTACTCATCAATATTTCTACGGTCAATGTATCTACTTCTTTTTTGACAATTGTATCTTTTTTAACAATTGAATCAGTTGTGTTTTCTTCAAAAGTTGCAAAAGCTATTTTATCACTTCTTCTCCAATTATCTTCATTGACTCTTACCCCCCATAGTTTTCTAAATTCATCATAACCTTCAGCTTTAGTTTTTGGGTTGTTCCAATACCATTTACCTCCATTAACATCATTGTTTTGAGATGCTGCAGCTTGATTTGCTTGAAGTTCTCTTAGTCGCTCTGCTTCCATTTTTTTACGAGCTTCTTCGTCTTTTTTAATTTTTTTGATGACATTTTTCACAAAATCTTCACGATCCTTTTCCGATAATTTAGCAATTTTCTGAACACTGTCTTCAAATTCTGACATCTCTACTGCTTTTACAAGGTCTGATAATTTAGAAGCTTTTGTTCTTATACCAACTGCATTTGGATATTGATCATTTATAACTGTAGAACAAGAATCATAGTATTTTTGAGCTGAAACATAATTTTTTTCAGAGAAACTCATGTTTCCTAGTTTTTCATACGCCATTCCTTTTTGACGTGTATTTGTTGTAGAATAAAAAGCCGATTTCGTTAAGTATTCTTTCGCTTTTGGAACATTTCCTTTTTGGATTTCCATGTCAGCTAATGCATAGTAAATTTGATCTTTAAACTCAGAATTTTTTACATCTCTAAGCATTTTTTTCAATTCTTTTTCAAGTTTTGCATCACCACCCATAAATGCTCTTTTTATTCTAGCAGCAAAAATCATTTCATATGGAGCTGAATATTTTAAAACCTTTGAATAATGAGATTTAGCTAATTCTTTTTGATTTGTCGCTTCATATAATTGACCTAAAATAAAATTTATTCTAGCTTTATCTATTTGTTTTTTAGCAAATTTTAGAGATTCTTCTAAGTATTTAATTGCGTCTTCTTTGTTATTTTTTTTTAAAGCTAAATCTGCTTTTGTTTTTTCTAAATCAAATCGTATTTTTTTAGGAAATTTTGCAATTCTATCTTTTTTAGCAATTTTTTCTTTCTTTTTGAAAAATCCAGGCTTGCTTTCTTTTCTAACTCTTTCAGCTTCTATTGCTTCATCAAGCGTTGTTAAATTAAATAAGGCTTCCGTATAATTTCCAGTAGCTATATTCGTTTTGGCAATCCATAATTCAGCAATATACAATGTAGGATCATTTTTGTAAAACTTTTTTACGTACATGAAATTTTTCATAGACGCTTCATAGTCTCTTCTATAAAAATCTGCTATTCCAACTGTCGTCCAATTTTCATCTATCCAAGGATTGAATTCATCTTTTTTCTTTTCTGGACGGTCAAAACTTGGCATACTATGACGTTGAATAACTTTCGTGCATTTCGCTATAGCTGTATCAATAGGAGTGTACATTGCTAACACTTCTGTTTCATTTGGGAGTGGAGTAATAGGTAGAATATTATAATAATCTTCTTTGAGTGTTGCTCGAAATCCTGTCATTGAAATTCTCAATAACTCATTGGCATTAAAATATCCGTTATAATGTGCCGTTAATCCATGGTAATTTCTACTTAGGAAAGTGTTTTTTTCTGTTGAACATGAAAGAACAATAAAAATACAAATGACTATTAAAGATATATAACGAAAAAGTTTACTCATTTTTGATTTTGTACAAATTTCTAGATTATTGAATAACTCTGAAATAACAAATTTATTTTAATTCTTCGATAAAATATACCTTTTACAGAATATTTTTTAATTAAAAGGCGAATGTTTGATTTATGATATCTAATCCAAAATCAAACATTCGCAATTAAAAATCTTTTAAGCAATATTTGTGAAAACTTGTTGGATATCATCATCATCTTCGATTCTATCTAACATTTTTTCAATATCAACCAATTGTTCTTCTGTAAATTCGACTGGTGAAGTCGGAATTCTTTGAAGATTTGATTTCAATATTTCAATATTTAAGCCTTCAATAGCTGTTGCTAATGTTCCAAATGAAGTATAGTCTCCGTATACAAAAACTTTATCTTCAACAACTTCAATTTCTTCGCAACCTGCTTCGATTAACTCCAATTCTAATTCTTCTGGATCAATCGCATCTGTTTTTTCAAATTCAAAAACACATTTACGATTAAACATGAATTCTAATGAACCATTTGGAACAACTCCCCCTCCTACTTTATTGAAATACATTTTTACATTTGCAACAGTTCTTGTTGTATTGTCAGATGCACATTCTACAAAAACTAAAACGCCATGAGGACCTTTTCCTTCGTAGTTGATTTCTGTAAATGAAGCCAAATCTTTTTGTGTTGCACGTTTAATAGCAGCATCAATATTATCTTTTGGCATGTTTTCTGACTTTGCATTTTGAATAGCAGTTCTTAATTTACCATTCATAGATGGATCTCCTCCACCTTCTTTTGCTGCCATTGTTATTGCTTTCCCTAATTTAGGAAACACTTTGGACATCTTGTCCCATCTTTTTTCTTTTGCCGCACGGCGATATTCGAACGCTCTTCCCATAGAACTTTATATTTTCTTAAATGTAAAAGTAAACAATTTGTTGAAAAAAGAGATACTCATAAAATAAACTTTAGTCAATTTCTAAACAAAATAGCTTAAGTTTGTTAGAATTATAATATAAATCAAGATATTTGTTAAAAGATTGATATTTTATGATTTTGATTTATTAACTTTGGATTCTATTAAAGCGTTGTCTTATGAAATAAGCCATGTTCCAAAATTGATCACAAACACCGATGAATTTAAGATGGCGATACCATATGACAAATAAAAACAAATAAGATACATATGAAAACAATTTTGGTTATTGGTGCTGGTTTATCTTCTTCTTCTTTAATTAGATATTTATTGCAAAATTCTATTTCTAATGATTGGAAAGTGAGAGTTGTTGATCAAGATATTGAATTAGCTAAACGTAAAATTAATGGTCATGTTAATGGAACGGCATTGTCTTTTAATGCATTAAACCCAAATGAACGTAGACCAGAGATAGAAAAAGCAGACATTGTTATTAGTATGCTTCCAGCTCGTTTTCATGTTGAAGTAGCGAAAGATTGTATCGAATTAAAAACTAATTTGATTACGCCTTCTTATGTTTCTCCTGAAATGAAAGAATTGGATAAAAGTGCAAAAGAGGCCGGTATAATTATTATGAATGAAATTGGGGTTGATCCTGGAATTGATCACATGAGCGCTATGAAAATCATAGATCATATCAAATCTAAAAATGGAAAAATT
Organism: Flavobacteriales bacterium; assembly: GCA_947474675.1. Taxonomy (GTDB): domain Bacteria; phylum Bacteroidota; class Bacteroidia; order Flavobacteriales_D; family Crocinitomicaceae; genus CAIUKX01. The sequence continues at coordinate 2,857 of CANJKA010000067.1, read as the reverse complement.
CATAGTTTTAAATCATTTTGCGGTGGTTTAATTGCTCCTGATTACGATAATAATCCTTGGAATTATAAATTTACTTGGAATCCTAGAAATGTCGTTCTTGCTGGTCAAGGTGCTGCGGCTTGTTTTGAGGAAGAAAATCAATATAAATACATTCCATACAATAAATTATTCACGAGATTAGACAAAATTTCTGTAAAAGGTTTTGGTGATTTTGAAGGGTATGCGAATAGAGATTCATTGTCGTATAAAAGTGTCTATAGTTTAGAAGGTATTCCAACAATTTATAGAGGAACATTAAGAAGGCCAGGATATTGCAAAGCTTGGAATGTTTTTGTTGAACTTGGAATGACAGATGATAATTACAAAATGGAAAATTCTGAAGATTTAAATCCAAGGTCTTTTTTAAATGCTTTTTTACCTTATTCTATTGAAAGTTCTGTTGAAGATAAATTCAAAATTGTATTAGGTGAAAATAGTGATTTATACTCAAAATTTGAATGGTTAGATTTATTCAGTGATACAACAAATTTTGGAATTAAAAATGCTTCACCTGCTCAATTGTTAGAAAGTATTTTGGTGAAAAAATGGACATTAGCTCCAACAGATAAAGACATGTTAGTAATGCACCATGAATTTGTTTTTGAACTTGATGGAAAAAGAAAAATGATCACTTCTCAAATGGTGAATTTGGGTGAAGATGGAACCTATACTTCTATGAGTAATACGGTTGGACTTCCAGCAGCAATTTGTGCAAAAATGATTTTAAACGGAACGCTTCAAGAAAAAGGAGTTCAACTTCCTATAAATGCAAATGTTTATACGCCGATTTTAAATGAATTGGAAGAATATGGAATTACGTTTGTTGAAGAAGAAAACTAGAATTTAAAGAAGTTTAGATTTTAATACAAATTCATACCAGGGAATAAGTTCGATTTCAATATCATCGTATTGTAAATCATCTTTTTGATTTTTTGTCACTATAATACCTTTTTTTAAATTGAAAAATCGGAGTGCTTCTAGTATTCCACTTATTTCTCTGTCTTTGTTATCGCTGTGAATTTCTTCACAAACTTGTATAGCTAATACACACTTTTCTTGATCGAATACGACAAAATCACATTCTCCTTTTTCTCTGAAATAAAACAATGTCAAATGAAGTTGACGTAAATAGATATAAATGGCGTTTTCTAATAATCGTCCTTTGTCTTTTGTAAAACTTAAAGAATTAATTGAATAAAGTATAATTAAAATAGTCAATATTTCTCATTTTTGTATATCTTAAAAAAGCAATATTTATAGAATACACTAATGTATATTGACAATATATATTAGTGTATATTACTAATATACAAATTACAAAAATCTTTAAAATTAAAATATTGATTTTGATGTTATTAATAAATTACATCAAAGAAATTTACCTGTAAAAATTCATTTCATCAATGTATTTTCTGACTGGTTCTGTCAATAAATATCGAACATCTTTTCCTTCTTTAATTGCATTTCTAACAAAGCTTGCAGATACTTTCATAACAGGGGCATCATTGCAAATATGAATGTTCGGTAAATCTCTAAATAAGTTATCCGGTAAACTTCCAATTTGATCCACTTCGATTTCTTCTTGTTCAGTTAAAACTCTAGGATAAACATAGAAATTATGATTTTTTAAAATGACTTCGTGGTTGAACCATTTGTGCAATGTTCTCAAATTATCTTCCCCCATAATCAATGAAAATTCATTATCAGGATATTTTTCGGCTAAATAAGTTAAAGTGGTAGCAGTGTAACTAGGTTTTGATAGTTTAAATTCAATATCACTTGCTCTTAATTTTGGATTGTCATCAATTGCCGCTTTAACAATTGCAAGTCTATGAAAATCAGGTAAAATGGTAGATTTTATTTTTAAAGGATTTAGTGGAGAAACAACCAACCATACTTGATCTAAATCGGTGTATTCGGCCATGTAATTTGCAATGACTAAATGTCCAACATGAATTGGATTAAAAGTCCCGAAATATAATCCAACTTTCATTATTTATTCACAAAATTAAAAACCATTTCTTTGGCTTTTTTGCATGTTTCTTCTAGATCATCGTTGAATAGAATAATGTCAAATTCTGGAGCATATGCCAATTCAGTATTTGCTTTATTCATGCGTTGTTGAATTTTATCTTCAGTTTCAGTACTTCTGCTTCTTAGGCGTTTTTCCAATTCCTCATAGCTAGGAGGTTTCACAAAAATGGCTAATGCTTGTTCACCAAAAATACGTTTTAAATTCAGTCCACCGATTACATCTAAATCGAAAATAACTGTTTTCCCATTCGCCCAAATACGTTCAATTTCAGACTTTAAAGTTCCGTAAAAGTTATTGGTGTACACCTCTTCCCATTCAATGAAAGCTTCTTTTTCAATTTGCTTTTTGAAACCTTCCAAACCTAAGAAATAATAATCTTTTCCATCAATTTCATTTTCTCTAGGATCTCTGCTACAAGCAGAAACAGAAAATTCTAATCCCAATGATTGACCCAATAAATAATGTACAATCGTCGTCTTCCCAGCTCCCGAAGGTGCCGAAAAAATAATGCATTTACCTTTTTTACTTTCTGACATATTACTACTTTAAAATCTAAAACTTTTTTTAAAACATATAAGGTATATAAGGACATATAAGAGCTGAATTTGAAAAACTATAGCCTATTAAAATCTACTCAGCCCAACACCTAAAACCCAAAATCCTTTTTAACCATATAAGGTATATAAGGACATATAAGAGCTGAATTTGAAAAACTAAAACCTGCTAAAACTAACACAGCCCAACACCTAAAACCTAACACCAAACACCTAAAGAGTATTCAAT
>CANJKA010000066.1 GCA_947474675.1 Flavobacteriales bacterium | reverse complement strand
TTAATTTAAGAATAACCTAGAATTCACTAAAGAATAATGCTATATATCTAATATTGTAACCGTTAATAGGTGTGTTTTTTATATGCATTGTAATAGTTAAAAAACTGTATGAAAAGGATTATTTTTTGCTCTTTATTTTTAAGTACTATATATAGTAATGGTCAGAATGGATTAGAAAACATAATTGTTGAAAAATATTATGTTTCTGATGAAAACGATACTATATCAAATTCTTATGCAGGAAAACTTCCTGTTGGTTCTACAACGTATAGAATTTATGCAGACATGTTACCAGGTTATAGATTTCAGGCAGCATACGGCTCTTCAAATCATGAGCTTTTTATTAAAACATCAACATTATTTTTTAACAACGAAGATAGAGGGAATCCAATTGCGAATGTGATGCCTCAAAGAAATTTAGGTAAAAACACGGTGATGTTGGATTCATGGCTTTCGGTTGGAGCTGCTGGAGAAGATTATTTTGGGATATTAAAACAAGATGATGATTCACTTGAAACAGTAATACATGAAAAAACATTTTTGCAAAATAATTCTTTTGACGGAATTCCATTGACAGTAAATGATGGGTTGAAAAGTGGAGACAATGTTCCTCGTCCAACATTTTATAATATCGATAGTGCGGTAGCAGTTTTTAATAATACCCAAAAAGGAGGATTGTTTCAAACAAAAAATGGAGCTTGGGCTTGTATGGGTGTTGGTTCAGTTGGAATAGATTCTTTGACCAATAATAGAGTATTAATCGCTCAAATTACAACAAATGGGGAACTTACTTTTGAATTGAATATTCAAATAGGTACACCTGTTAAAGGTGTTTCTCAAAATTATGTTGCTAGAAATCCAATCAACAAAGAAATTCTACTTCCGAGTTTAATATTCAATAGCGAAGATTTTAATTCAAAGAAATTTCATAAAAAGAATAAAAAAAACACATCATCAAAAAAAGAATCTTAGAACATCTCTTTTTTGATGGTATCACCATAGAATAACGTTAAAAAATTAATTATGAAATAAGCCATGACCGAAAAACTTCAGAAACACTGATGAATTTAAATGGCGATTCCATATGACAAATAAATAACAAATAAAAAACATATGAAAAAAATTACATTAATTGTTGGTTTACTAATATTCATTCCTACAGCAAAGAGTCAAGGACTTGAAGGGATTGTAGTTGAAAAGTATTATGTATCAGATCTTGCTGATTCCACAAATGCTGCGGATAACTTTTCTGTAACTCCTTTAACAGTAGGTTCTGTTACTTATAGAGTTTTTGTCGACATGGCAACGGATTATAGATTTCTATCATTATTTGGAACACCAGAGCATGATTTTAAAATCAATTCAACTACGGCTTTTTACAATGATCCAAATAATGGATCTATTTTCCCACAAAATAACAGTGTAACAAATACAAGAAAAAATACAACTTTAATTGATTCTTGGTTGTGTACGGGAGGAATTGCATCAGGAAAAATAGGTGTTTTAAAATCCGAAGATACAGATGGTTCTATCGGAAATGCTCAAAATATTTTAGCAAATAATTTAGGCGGAGACATGGGAGTTGCAATTAATGGTACAGATGCACAAGATGGTTTAATGCCAGGAACACCCTTAACACCAAACAGTCTTGGCTTTACTACTGAATTAGATATTTTTGATCAAACAGCTGGGGGTTCTTTTTTAACAAATAATGGAGTTATTGCAGCACTTGGAGGCGTTTCAGGAGTAACAGCTAGTAATATGATTTTATTAGGTCAATTTACAACAAATGGAGAATTTAGTTTTAAATTGAATATTCAACTAGGAACTCCAACACCTGGAGGAAGTGAAATATATGTTGCGACTAATGCAACTGGAACTGAAACGCAGGACAGTAGTTTAATGTATACTTCCTTTACTTCTTTAGTTGATGACAGTGGAATAAAAGAAAATACCAAGAAAACACCATCTTTTTCTGTTTATCCAAATCCTGTAAATGAAGATTTTACAATTTTTGTTTCGAATAGTCAAGGAAATTCTTCTGATTATTATGTTCTTCAAGATGTTGCAGGCACAAAAATAACTACGTCGAAATTAGAAGTAAATTCAATAAATTATTCTAAAAAAGTAGATATATCAACACTTCCTTCAGGTATTTATTTCTTAACAATGTCATTGAATAATACTTTATCAACTCAAAAAATTATTAAACAATAATTAGAAAACAAATCAGAATGAATAAGTTATTAATTGGATTAATTTCTTTTATAATTTCCTCTTACAGTTCTTTTGGTCAAGGAACTGTAAGAGGAGTTGTATCAGACGAGAATGGAGAATTAGTTTATGATGTAAAAGTGTTTGTGAAAGAAAATAAACTTTTGGTAACAAAAACAGATTTTGACGGAAAATTTTCATTAGATTTCCTAACAGATCAACCTCAAACTTTAATTTTTTACCTAGCTGAATTTGATACTTTAAGACAAATAATAGAATTAAAAAACAAAGAAATTAAGCTTTTAAATTTTACAATAACGACAAAAAAAAAAGAATTAGAAGAGTTTGTTTTAGTTGCTAAAATCAATAAAGCCAACGAAAATCATCTAGAAAAAATAAAAATAAAATCGGCAACTTCAATCGATTTTATTTCAAATCAACAAATGAAATTAATCGGAGATCCAAATGCTGTTTCTGCAATATCAAGGGTTTCTGGTGTGTCTTCAAGTGGAGGATTGATTACTGTAAGAGGAATAGGGGATAGGTATGTGAAAACGACATTGAATGGTTCTAGAATTCCTACTTTAGATCCTTTAACAAATAACATAAAATTAGATATTTTTCCTGCTAGTTTAATTGATAACATTGTCATTACAAAAACGGCTAGTCCAGATTTACCTGCTGATTGGTCTGGAGCTTATATCTCAATTGAGACAAAAGATTACCCAGGAAAATTGGAGGTAAATGTAGAATCTCAATTTGGTTATAATAACCAGACAACTTTTAAAGATGTGATCAGTTCTCAGAGAAGTTCAACGGATTGGCTAGGATATGACAATGGTTTTAGAAATACAACAATATCGCATTTTGATGCTCCAAAATTAAATCCAACTCAATACGAAGAGATGTCTGCACTTGGGCTGACTGATTATTATAAAAGTATAGGTGTAAATGGATGGACAGATGGATCACCTGAATCAGATACCTATTTCAAACTAGGATTAGTTGAATTAGGAATTCTCCCTAAAGCATTGATGAATGATCAAGCTGCTTTTTCGAATGCGAAAACAGAATACAATGAAACGTATAAAAGCCAAGCATTTTCAATAATAAATCCTGAAGGGAAAGATTACAATAATGGATTATCAAATAGTTGGGGTACAGTTAAAAGAAAAGCGCCGCTCAATTATACGCAAAGTTTTAGTATCGGTGAACAAGTGAAATTGTTTGGTAGACCATTTGGTTATATTGTAGGTTTTAGGTATGGCACATCTACACGGTACACAGGAAATGGAATTTCTCAAAGAGTAGGAGCAGAACAATTAAATTATCCATTTGATGTTAAAGATGTTGCGGAAATAAGTAGAGAAACAAATGGATGGAATGCGCTATTAAATTTGAATTACACACTCAATGAAAACACTAAAATAGGTTTTTTATACATGCCCAATTATACGGGGACAAATGACGTTGCAAAATTTTCCACTAAGTATGATAATACAGTTACTCAAGAAGGTAGAGTTCAAAACAATATCTTTTATGAACAAAGAAAACAAAACGTTTTTCAATTAAATGTTACCAATTTTATACCTAAACATAAAATTAAAATAGATTTTAATTCTTCTTATACCTTAGGAGCGAGCATTGCTCCAGATTTTAAAATACTACAATATGGTTTTATTAAAGAAAATGGTGAAATCACAAGTTACGCTTTTGGACCAACATTAGGTGATGGTATTAGAAGATTTTATCGATATTTAAATGAAAACATAAGCGACTCTAGAATTTCAGCTGAAATTCCGATCGATAAGAATGAGAAAAAATTGATTCGTAAACTAAAATTTGGAAGTGCCTTTCAACATTTGGATCGTAAACAAGACTTGAGTCAACTTAATTTGGATATGGGAAATAATAGTGCAATAACTATGTTAGCGAATGATAATATTGATGATTTTTTATCTCCAAGTAATATGATCATGACTAATCAAAAAATTAATTTTTTTTATAATTCTGGGACTGATGAAAAAGGTAAAACCTTTGGTAAAAGTTCCATTTTTTCATACTATGGAATGACTGATTATGAGATATCTAAAGAATTAAGATTTTCAGGAGGATTAAGAATTGAACACACCCATATTTTTACAGATGTAGTAAAATTCTATAATTTAGGATATGAAAAAGATGACGTAAGGAGAGCAGCTACTAGTGGATTACCAACAGTAAATGCTGCTAATATAACTAAAGCAAATTTTTTACCAAGTATCAATTTAATTTATAAATGGGATATAATTGATTCTGCACAAACTAATTTGAGATTAAATTTTAGTCAAACTGTTGCGAGACCGAGTATCAGAGAATTAAGTCCGGCAGCTGTTTATGACAATGAATTTAGAACATTTATCTATGGAAATTCTGATTTAAAAATGGTTCAAATTCAAAATTATGACTTCCGAGCAGAATCATATTTGAAAAATGGGGATAATGTTTCAGTTAGTTTGTTTTATAAAAATTTTAAGAACCACATTGAATTAGGTTTTGGAAGTGCAGGAATTACGTGGCAAAATATTGACCAATCGTCTGTTAAAGGATTTGAATTTGAAGGTAAAAAGAATGTAGGAAAAAGTTTTGAAATAAGAGCCAATGTTACATTGGTTAAATCGGTATCAAAATTCGTTAATACAACTTTTGAGACTATAAATGGTGTAAAAGTATACACATATGGTGATACAGTTACTAGACCAATGTTTGGTCAGGCACCTTATATTATTAACGGAACTATGGTTTATAAGGCGGACAAAATTGGATTAACTGCTTCAATAAGTTATAATATTCAAGGACCAAGATTGGTGATTACTGGAATTATAAAAGGATTTCCTGATGTTTACGAAATGCCAAGAAATACGATTGATTTAAAAGTTAGTAAAAAATTAGGCGACCATTTTTCTGCAAGTATAAACATAAGAGATTTATTAAATGCACCCGTTCGAAGAGCCTATAAACTTCCTACCGAATGGGTGGATTATGATAGATACAGATATGGTACAAATTATACCTTGGGCATTTCATACAATCTTTAATTAATCTAATTAAAAATGAAAATAATTAACAGAATATTATTGTTTCTTTTTTTGAATGTGTCAATGCAGTTCAATGCACAGATTGAAAAAGTGATCGTAGAAAAATATTACATCTCCGACCAATTTGATTCTACAGATATAACTGGTGGAAAAATTGACTCAGGTTCTGTAACCTATAGAATCTATGTTGATTTAGCACCTGGAAATGTATTGAAAAAAATATATGGTGATGTAAATCATGTAGCAAAATTCACAAGTACAGAAAACTTTTATAATCATTCAGCTGACGGTCAAACTTTTGCGAAAGATTTTGTGAAAACAAGATACGCTGAAAGCACGATTGCATTAGATACCTGGTTAACATTGGGACAAACGGCTAAAAAACAAGGAACAAAAACGTACTATGGAATTTTAAAAGCGCAAGACACAGATGGTTCATTCATTGGTGGAATCAATAATGATGGCGGAAGTGCTTTGATAGCCAATGGGCTTTTAATGAATTTCCCTCCAGAAATTGGTTATTCATTAACAACAAATGATGGAATGGATACGATGAATTTAAATCCAACATCTTGGGGTGATTATGGTATTGAAAATTTTGTGAATGGAAATGATAGCACAATTTTTGGATCTTTTAATGCTAAAAAGGAATTTATAAGTAATAGTTTTTATCTTGAAAATTCAGGAGTAACCGGAGTTGTTGCTGATAGTAATCAAATTATTTTGGCGCAATTAACAACCAAAGGAGAATTAAGTTTTGAGTTTAATTTAGAAATTGAACAATTGATAGATGGTGTTCCAACAATTGTAAAATACGTTGCCAATGATAGCATTTTATTAAATGATGAGGTTTTTAGTCCTTTTTTAAAATACCCATTTACTTGTGGATGTAATGATCCAAACTTTTTAGAATACAGCAATGAATTTTCTTGTTTAGCAGAAGGATCATGTGTGACCCCAATTGTTTTTGGGTGTACAGATTCGATGGCTTGTAACTTTGATCCAGCTGCTAATTTTTCAGTTCATTCCCTATGTTGTTATCCCGGAAATTGTAGTGGAAGAGACATTGCTATGGTTTGTCCTTCGTTAAATGAATCCTCTTTTCATATCGAAATTTACCCAAATCCAGCAACCAATGTGCTGTTCTTAAGTGGAGTAGTAGGAGTTGAAGGAGAAACAAAATACACAATTATTAATTCATTTGGAATTGTAGAAATAGAAAAGGGCTTGGGTTCTGATAACGGTATTATTTATGAAGAAATTAATATTTCAGATTTAAATGAAGGCATTTATGTTTTAAAATTTGTTTCAGGAAATGAATTAGTAAATAAAATTTTTGTAAAAAATTAAATAGATCGCATAAATGAAAATTAAACTAGCATTCGTTTTTCTAACAGTTCTGTTTTTCAATTTTATTTCTTGTAAAAAGAAAACAGAACCTAAAATTGAACTAGAGACAAGTACTGTCGTTGATGTTGAAGGAAATATATATAATACAGTCAAAATTGGAGATCAATGGTGGATGTCTGAAAATTTGAAAGTAAAAAAATACAACGATGGAAGTTTAGTTACAGAAGTTGTTGAAAGTGATGATGATACAATTTGGTCAAACCAAACTTCAGGTGCATTTTACTATAATGCAATGAATTTATCAGTATTATACAATGGTTTTGTTGTGGAGGACTCTAGAAAAATTGCACCAGCGGGTTGGCACATTCCTAGTGATGATGAATGGAAAACGTTGGAGAGAACAATTGGAATGAGTGAAAATGAAGTTGAAAAAACAGCTTGGAGAGGTACAATTGAAGCTGAAAAATTAATCATAAAATCTTCTGTTGGATGGCCTACCGAATCTCTTGTTTTTGGAACAAATGAAAGTGGATTTACAGCGATTCCAGGAGGGTGTAGAACATTTGATGGATATGTAAATTCAACAGGAAGCATGGCTTTTTGGTGGTCAACTTCTACTTTCAATAATGAAATTTGGTATCGTTACCTTGACAGTCAACAAAAGGCTGTTTTTAGACAACATACCTATAAGAATTATGGTTTTAATATCAGATGTGTAAAAGATTAAAATATTTAAAATAATGAAAAAATTAGTATCCTTTCTGTTAATATTTTTACCGATCAGCTTTTTTTCGCAAGAATCAGTGTCTCCTAAATTGAGAAAATTCGATCTAGGATTTAACTATTCAGCTGATTATTCTTATAGAACAATTAAATCAAATGAAATTAGTAGAGACATTGTTAATTTTTACGACACAATAGAATCAGCTAAATACGGTTATACCACTGGAATAAGTGGAACCTATTTTAACTCCAATAAATTATCGGTTACCCTCGGTTTTTTATGGTCAGATAAAGGTGAAAAATCTGAAGTATTTGTTAATTCAACAAATAGTAGGTTAAAACACCATTATTATTATTTAGATATACCTATAAAAGCAAACTATTATTTAATAAAGCAAACTAATAAATTTTATGTTACTGCTGGAATTTCAAGTAATTTGTTTCTATTTTCGAATAGTAGTAATTTTTCAAATGAAAAAGCAGTTAAGAATATCATCAATTTAAACCCTGTAAATTTTGCAGTAATAGGAGGTGTAGGATTTGATTTTGAACTATCTGATTCATGGCTTTTTAAATCTGAAATTTTATACAGACATTCGATTCAACCAATTATGAGTTCCCCATTAAAGCGATCTTTATTTTCAACAGGGGTTAATTTTGGATTCTTTTATCAAATCAAATAGTTAAGAATATTAAATGGATAAAACGAAGGAAGAAAATCTTAAAAGTTTAAACTTATTTTTTACTATTAAAATTATTTAGGATTAGCTTTTATTGTGAGTTTGTTAGCATTTGTGCAATATTATAATACATTAAATCATGCTTATGTATTAGCTGATTTCTCGTTAATTGCTGAAAAAACTGTTACACCAAAAGGATTAAAATCTATACCAACAATATTTCAAACCCATTTGAGATATGGTTATTATTGATCTAGATGATGGAATATATAGACCGCTTTCAGTGGCTACATTTGGTATTGAATGACAACTATCTCCTAATAGTTCAGAATTGAGTCATCTGATTCATGTAATTTTTCGGATTATTTATTTTGAGGTGCTGTGTTTGATAAAATCATTTTTATCGTACGTTAGGATTCATAGGAATTAAATTTTTAATAGTTTTATTCATGAAAAACATTTAATTCGGCTTTAGCTAAATTAACAGTTATCGTCATTTTGTTACCAGAAAACACACACTTTTTTTAATTCATTTTTAACTTTTGACTAAAGCCGAATTGTGTGGTTGCTGTTACAGGAATTAGCTGAACTTATTCCTATTCAAGCCTCACTAGGTGTATTAAAATTTAGAAATATCTGTGTTTTTTACCGAAGTAACTCATCATAAATTCTTCCAAGTTTTAATATCTGTGAAATGTATTTTAACATAATATTACCGAATTGAATTTTATATAAACTAAACCGGTTTAAATGGTAATATTCGACACATATAACGGACACAAACATATTTTATTGATAATATAATTTTTACCATATAACAATCTAATCACCTGATATTTGTATCGTAGAATTTAAGTAAAGTTTTGTACTTAAAAGTGTGTTTAAAAATTTAAATTAAAAAGCAAAAAATGAAAACAAAAAAACGAATTTCAAAATTGTTTGCAACTTCTATTATGGCTGTTGCTTCTGTTGCGTCAAGTTATGCGCAAACTAATTTAGGTGCTGCATGTGGTTGTCCAGCTGTTGCGTCAAGACCGTCAGTTTTATTATCTTCTCTTCCAGGTTTCACTGCAGTTGCAGGCACATATGGAGGAGAGTTAACTTCTGGTGCAGTTTTAACATGTGCTAACAATTATATTATTGATCAAAAAATTTACATTCCTTCAGGACAAACATTAACAATTAATCCAGGTACAGTATTAAAAGGAAGAATTGCTCCTATTGATCCTCTTACTTCACAGCCAGACAAAGCAAAAGCATCAGCAGTAGTAATTGAAAGAGGTGGAAAGATAATGGCTAATGGATCAGCAGATTGTCAAATTGTTTTTACTGCAGAAGCAGACAATTTAGATGGTCTTTTTCCAATAGCAAACATGGGACAATGGGGTGGAGTAGTTATTTTAGGAAAAGCTACAAACAATTTAACGTTAGCCGCTAATGGTCCTTTCGTGGTTAATGGTACAGGTAAATTGGCAGTTGCTGATGGATTAGGAACTATCGAAGGTTTTGCAACATCAAATCCACAAGATCGTTATGGAGTAAATACTTCGGCGGCAGTTGTAGCTGGAGAGTTATCATCTCAATCTTTTGATGATAATGATAATTCAGGTATATTGAAATATGTTTCAATTAGATATTCAGGAGCTGTACTTGCTGTTGGTGCTGAAATCAACGCACTTACTTTAGGTTCAGTTGGAAGAGGTACTACAATTGAAAATGTTGAAATAGTTTCTTGTGCTGATGATAATATTGAATTTTTCGGTGGAACTGTAAATGTTAAATACATTACTACTTTGTTTGGTAATGATGATATGTTTGACTGGGATTTAGGTTGGTCAGGTAAAGCGCAATTTTTATTTGGAATGAAAACAGACATTGCGGCTAATAATGATTCTGATAATGGTTTTGAATGTGATTCTGATGATAATAAATCAAACAACAATCCAAAATCAGTTCCAGTTATTTACAATGCTACAATATTAGGTAATAGTAAATCTGTATTTACAGTAGGTGGTGATAACTCTTCACTTGCTGCAATAAACGCAAAAGAAGCTACAGGAGGTGAAATATATAATTCTGTTTTTGCTAACTTCAAAAATGGATTTAACATGGTAAAATCTATTACAGCTCCTAGAGCAGCAAATTCAGAAGCATACCACAACTGGTCTACATCAGAAGCTACACCTGCAGTGAAAATATTAAAAGTTAAATGTAATACATTTGTAGGTTGTACTAACCCATTAACTGTAGGGAGTTCTGCTGCTAACGTTATTGCTGCTGATAACACTCAATTTACTACAGTTGATTTAAATGTTGTAGTTGCAGGAAATACATTACCTGGTTTTGATTATACTTTTGCTGTGAACAATACAACAAACGTTTTCTCTGCTAAAAATGACCCAATTCCAAATCCTTCTTTATCTGTTACTGGTTGTCCAGTTGCCCCTGCAGATGGATTCTTTAAAGTTGCTAATTACAGAGGTGCTTTTGCTTCAACAGGAAGTAACTGGTTATCTGATTGGTCTTATTCTCAAGTATTAAACACTTCAAAAGGTTTAGTAGCTTGTCCTACAGATTTAGATAAAGATGGAGATACTGACGTAACTGATTTCTTGACATTTGCCGCATCTTTTGGTACAAACTGTAATTAATAGTTAACACCCTTTATTCTATATTTTTCTAGACGATTTAATACGCATTGGTTTAAAAGCTAATAGAAGTGTAAATCAACTTCATTACTCAAATAATGTAAATCAACGATATCTCAATCGTCTAGAAATTTATTGTCTAATTTTTAAATAAATTAATAAAATAGAAAATGAAAAAAAACTCAACAAAATTCTTATTAAGCTTAGGACTTGCCTTAATTGGTAATTTCTCTCAAGCTCAGGGATTAGAAGGTATAGTAGTTGAAAAATTCTACCAAGCTAATTCAGCTGATGCTTTAAATGCATCTAATAACGGAGCAAGTCCATTGTTAAATTCTGGAGACATAACTTATAGAATATACGTAAACATGGCTGCAGGATATAAACTTGCAACAGTTTTTGGAAATTCAACAAGTCCTTTACAAGTTTCTACGACATCAAATTTTTTCAATGATCCTAATTCTGGAGCAACTTCTAACCCATCTTCTATTAGTGCAGCAAACGCAAGAAAAAACACTGCTTTACTTGATAGTTATTTTACAATGGGTGGTGTAGCTGGTGGAAAAGTAGGTGTTTTAAAATCAGAAGATACAGATGGTTCTACAGGTAATGCGCAAGGTATTCTTCAAAACAATCCTGGTGGACTTTTTGGCTTACCTATCAACATCGGAAGTACATCTAATATGTCAGCTGCAGATGGTCTGATAGCAGGTACAGTTGTTGTTCCTAATGTTTTGGGAATGTCAGATATAGTGGAATTTGATGCAATAAATGCAGGAACTGGAAATAACATCTTCACAACTAATGGTGCAATTGCTGCCTTAGGGGGGGTTGTAGGACCAACTGCTTCAAACATGGTATTGATTGGACAATTTACAACTAGTGGTGTATTGAGTTACCATATCAATGTTCAATTAATAAATATCGCTACAGGTGTTGCTGAATATTATTACGCAGTTCCAACTGGTACAGAAGTGACTAATTCTACATTAAATTTAGTGCCAAATATTGCGTGTATACCTGTTATAACTTATCCAACTGCTGGACAAAATGTTATTACTGGAACTGCTTTAACTATTGCAGCTACAGCTGTTGATTTTGATGGAACTGTTACAGGTGTAGAGTTTTTGGTTGACAATGTTTCTATAGGTACTGATGCTACAAGTCCATATACTATGGCTTATACAGCTTCAACTGGAACTCATTTAATAACAACTAAAGCAACTGATAACTCAGGTGATATTGGTACTTCAACTGCAGTTTCAATTAGTGTTGCTCCAAATCAAGCTCCTACTGTTTCAGTTGCTGCTGTTGCAACTGCTATAGTTGGTGATGTTGTGGCTATTACTTCTTCAGCTTCTGATGTGGATGGAACTGTTGCTCAAGTTGAATTCTTCGTTGATAACGTTTCTGTAGGTGTTGATGCAACATCTCCTTATACTAATAACTGGACTTCAGTTTTAGGAACACATTCAATTAAAGCGATTGCAACAGACAATTTAGGATTGGTTTCGCTTCCTTCAGTGGTTAGTATTTTAGTTAATGCGAATACTCCTCCAACTGCTGCTATTACTGCTCCTTTATCTACTGCTACTTATGTTGCTCCACAAGTTGTTTCAATTGCTGCTTCAGCTACAGATTCAGATGGAACAATTACTCAAGTTGAATTCTTGGTAAACAATGTTGTTGTTGGTACTGATGTAACTTCTCCTTATTCTTATGATTGGACGAGTGATTGGGGAATTAAAAACATTGTTGTAAGATCTACAGATAACAAAGGTGCTGTTACAACATCTTCTACTTTAACTCTTAACATTGCTAATCCACTTGCTTTACCTTATGAGATTGGTACTGTAATCCAAACGTGTAACCCTGCTACTTTCTGCATACCTTTATCTGTTGCAGTAACTAGTCCTGTTGATAACGTTAAAGGATATGATTTAGTATTGAATTATGATAAAACTAAAATCACGCCAACAGGAAATATCACTATTTACAATGATTTAATCAGCTCAACTTTTGTTGAAACAGATAACAATATTGACTTGGTTAATGGTTCAATGAATATTTCTGTTTCTTTTAAAATTAATGCGCCATTAAATGCTGAATTTAACGGTACTGGAAAATTAATTTGTGTTGAATTTACTAAAACGGATAACTTTATGCCTGTTGATACTGCTGTAGTTTCTATGCCATTCTTACAAGAAAGTTATATTACTGGTGTTGCTACTAAATCAGTTTCTTCTGGAAAAGCAATTACTTACAGAGATCAAAACTATCCTGGTGTTATTAAATTTTGGTCTAATAATAGTCCAATCGTTTACAATGCTGCATTACCAAATGCTCATTTAATAACTACTGTACAAGGTGCTGATTTAGCTACTTCTGTTTTAAATCCTAATAACATTAAAGTGTCTCCAGATATGACTGGTAACTTTACGTATAATTTATTAAACGGATTAGCGATTAACGTAAATAGAGATGTTGACAATGCAATTATGGTTCAACCAATTGTTAATGGTGCGGATTGGGCTTACGGTAAAACATTGATTATCAATGGTGCTTTTACACCTTCTATTTATCAAATAATGGCATTAGATGTTAACCTTGATGGTATCGTGAGTGCAGGAGATATTTCTCAAATTAAACAAAGAGCTGCTAATACGTTACACGAGTTTCAACAAGCTTGGAATTATAACAATGCTGGTGTTTCAAATGGTCAAGCTTCTAAAGATTGGGTATTTGTTGATTCTTTAAGAATTATGAATAATCTAGCATACAAAATTTCAACTACTTTTCCTGCAAATGATGGTGTTGGATATTCTAAAGCTAGAGTGCCAGTTACTCCTTTCGTTTTACCAACTACTGTTGCTGATTACATTAACTGTCCTCAAATCACAGCAGAAACTTTTAAAGGTGTAATGTTAGGAGATGTTGATGGAAGTTATGCTTCTTTCGTTGCTGATGGTTTATTGAAAAACTCTACAAATAATAAAATTATTTTGGATTTATCTAAAGCTGTTAGAAATGGTAACACGTTAGATGTTCCTGTATCTATTATTTCTGATGAACCAGTTACTGCACTTGATTTTGCTTTCCAATTCAATGAAGATAAATTTTCTATCAATTCTGTT
The DNA here is from genome assembly GCA_947474675.1 of Flavobacteriales bacterium. GTDB lineage: Bacteria > Bacteroidota > Bacteroidia > Flavobacteriales_D > Crocinitomicaceae > CAIUKX01. The sequence continues at coordinate 8,316 of CANJKA010000066.1, read as the reverse complement.
GAAGGTAAATCAAATGATATAGATGGATTATCTCATTATGATGCTGAAAACAAATTCCTTAGATATACTTCAGTAAATTTAAATAAATTCAACTTAAATACAGAAGTTGTTACAGTTAAATTTAACGTTATCGATGGTGAAATTTCAGAAAATGATATCACTTCTACTTTAGGAATCTTGAATGGTAAGCATGTAAATGTTGAATTTAGAAATACTTCAATTAATACTTCTGCTAACACTTCTGTTAGTGTTTATCCAAATCCAACAACTGGTTTATTGAATATACTTGTAACTGAAAATTCTACAGTTCAATTATTAGATCTTTCTGGTAAAGAAGTATTATTACAAACAACTGTAAATGCAAATGAAAAGCAAGAAATCAATGTTGAAGGCTTAACAGGTGGTGTTTATATTTTGAAAGTATACAATGAAAACTTTAATTCTATTGAAAGAGTTGTGTTAAATAAATAATTTATTTCGCAATTAATTTAAACAAAGGGAAACCGTCTCCAATTTATTGGAGACGGTTTTTTGTATTTACAGCCCTTTAGTTTTTTAACCTAATTTAGATGATTTAATTTTTACCAAAATAATTTTTTGTTAAAATAAGTATAACATAACGGTTATCTTCTCTTTTTAATCTCTACTTACATTTGCATTAAGGTTTAATCAATAATTAGTATTATAATGAAATTATTAATTTGTCTAGTTATTTTATTCGTAAATTCAAGTTTTTGTTTTTCAAGTAAAGCACCTTTACCACCTGCTCAAGAAGATACTTTATTTTTTGATTTAAATAACGCTGTTATTACTTCAGTTGGTGATGTTCATTATTTTGATTTACCCGTTTATATTAATTCATCAAATACTCATTTTAGTTTAGACTTTTGGTTCAAATTTAACGAGTCTAAATTGACCTATAGTTCGACAACTTCATTAATTTCTGAAATTGAAACATATAGTAATTTTGATTTGAACAGTCGTTTTTTTCAAAGCACTTCATCTGGACCGACAATCTCCTATCAAATACCAAATAATTCAAATTTGCTTAGGATACGTTTTATTCTAAATAATGCTTTAACAGTAGTTGATACTTCTGATTTTCATCAAGTTAATTCTTTATTAGACGGTATTGTTTGTACGAATGAATTACTGTTTTCAACTTTATCACTTCCGAGTATACCAATGTCAATAAATTCAATGGTTAACATTTATCCTAATCCATCAATTGGTTCATTTTATGTACATTCTAGTGAAGATGCAAAAATTGAATTATTCGATATTTCAGGTAAAGAAATTTTTTTGAAGACAAATGTGTATGCTGATGTTAATCAAGAAATTACAAGTGAAAATTTTCTAAAAGGAGTTTATTACTTAAAAGTTTTTAATGAAAACTTCACTTATACCAAAATTCTTGTTTTTCAATAAATCTACAGTTTATTTTCTTAATAAATTTAGATTACTAAATTGTTATTAATCAATCTGCTTGATAAAGCAATCATAATATTCTGTTTAAAATCTCTTTTTAAATACACACTAACTTTACGTTTTGAAAAGGGGCTGATTTTTTTAAATTTTTACAATGAAATTATTTATCTACATTTTTATAGTACTTGGAAGTTTTAGTTTATTTGGTGCGAATACTTTTATTTCAAATTCCAATAGAACTCCAAATCCTCCATCACAAGATGATTCAATATTTTTCGATTTAAATAATTCCATTGTTACTGTTTCTTCAGGTTTGAATTATTTAGATGTTCCATTGGTAATTAACGCAGCTTACAATCCGTTTAGTTTTGACTTTTGGTTTAAGTTCAATGAAGCTAAACTTACCTTTGTGTCAACAACTTCCCTTTTTGCCCAAATTGAAACGTTTAGTAATTTCAGTACAACGAATCATTTTTTGCAATGTACATCTTCTGGCCCTTCAATTTCTTATCTAACACCTACAAATACACCTGTTTTAATGATTCGTTTTTTAATCAACGACCCATGTGCTGAAATTCTCCCATCTGATTTTTTTCAAATAAATACATTACTTGATGGGGTTATTTGTAAAAGTGAAGTATTGCTAAACACCTCTTTTTCTCCATCTTCAACGACCAGCAATTCAGCTCTTTGCACCAACTCAACTGTAAATTTTAATTTTCCAAGTTTGATGTTTGGTAAAACGATTACGAATTGGAATTGGGATTTTGCAAATGGAATGACGGGCTATGTTCAAAATCCTTCTGCTAGTTTTACGGATCCTGGTAATTACCCTGTTACAATAGATATTACAACCGTTGGAGGATGTACTTATTCCGTTGTTCAAAATATTGTTATTTATAATAGACCGACGGCTAGTTTTTCTTACATTATTGATCCTGTTGTAGACTCTGTATTTTTTCTAAATATTATTCCTCAATCTGATGATACATTATCATTTATGTGGAATTTTGGTGATTCTCAGTCAAGTACGATACAAGATCCAGCACACCAATATATTTCTGGAGGAAATTACCAAGTGTCATTACTATCTACCTCAAATCATGGATGTTCATCTTCTTATGTTCAATCTATAATAATCGACAAACCTACTGCTAGCTTTACCTATTCTGGAAGTTGTGCAGGAACTGTAATTCCATTTATAGATAATTCTGTTTATTCTACGGGTACTATTTCTTCCTGGAATTGGACTTTTGGAGATGGAACAACTAGTACGCAGCAAAATCCTACACATATTTTTAGTTTTGCTGGTTATTACACTGTCACGTTGGTTGTTACTGGTTCAACAGGAGCAATTGGAACATATTCATCGGTAGTACAAATTAGCAGTAAACCATTGGTTCAATTTGTAGCAGGTGAATTAAATGGTTGTTCTCCTTTACTTGTTAATTTTAGTGACTTATCAATAGCACAAAATGGGTCTACTTATTTGTGGAATTTTGGTGATAATTTAACTACTAATTCTCAGAATCCATCACATACTTATCTTGTGGGAGGTGTATTTCCCGTTAAATTGATAGTTACAACTTTAACTGGTTGTAGTGATTCATTGATCAAACCTTCTTATATCAACGTAATAACTGCCGCAACGGCAAATTTTTCAACAACAGAAGGTTGTTCAAATAAATTAATTAATTTTATTGATAATTCTACTATTTCATCCGGGACGATTATTTCTTGGAGTTGGGATTTTGGAGATGGCACTTATAGTAGTACGCAAAATCCGACACATATTTATCCTACTTCAGGTAATTACACAGCTATTTTAACAGCTATAAACAATTTAGGTTGTACAGGATCCATTACAAAAAACATTATTATAAATAATAAGCCTACCATACAATTTACGTCTACTGATTTAGTAGGTTGTGCTCCTTTAAATTCTAACTTTCAAAACTTATCTACTTTTGCTGTTGGATCTGAATTTTTATGGGATTTTGGAGATGGATTTAATTCTACTGCTCAAAACCCTACTCATAATTTTTTAACGGAGGGGAATTACGATGTTTCATTATTAATAACTGCACCAGGTGGATGTGCAGATTCGTTGACGATGGATTCATACATTGATGTTTTTAATGCAGTGCAAGCAAATTTCGTCACAAGTAATAGATGTGCGAATTCACCAACAAGTTTTACAGACATTTCTACAATTACTTCTGGTTCTATTGTAAGTTGGAATTGGGCTTTTGGAAATGGAAATTCAAGCACAATGCAAAATCCAAATTTTGATTATTTAATCCCAGGAAATTATACGGCAATTTTAACTGTACAAACCGATCAAGGTTGTAGTAATTCAATTAGTCAAAATCTTACCATAGATTTGCATCCTGTTGTTAATTTTAGTGTGAATGATTCGATGGGTTGTTATGATTTAGCTGCTCAGTTTAATGATTTATCAACGACTTCCTTGAACTCAACTTATTTATGGAATTTTGGAGATAATTCAACCTCAACATTAATAGATCCAATTCATAATTTTACTTTAAATGGATCGTATACGATAAAAGAAATAGTAACAACACCAGAAGGATGTTCAGATTCTTTGATTAAGATAAATTATATTTCAATGCAAACTCAACCAACTTCTGGTTTAATTGCATCGTCTACTTTTGCTGTAATGCCTCAATCAATCATTGATTTCTCAAGTCAATCTTCAGATTATTCGAATTTAATGTGGAATTTTGGTGATTCAAATTTCTCAACTTTAGAAGATCCTTCCCATAATTTTTTAAACACTGGAATGTTTTCTGTTTGTCTTACGGCTTTAAGCTCTTTTGGTTGTGCAGATACTTCATGTATTGACATTTCAATTACAAATTCGAATACAATTGCTGTTCCTACAGCTTTCACACCTAATGGAGATAATAACAACGATATGTTTTTGATTGAAGGAGGGCCATTTTTAGAAATTGAAATGAAAATTTACAATGAATGGGGAAATCAACTTTTTTCAAGTTCAATTCAAAGTGTTGGTTGGAATGGTAAATTCAATGACGTAGTTCAGCCGATAGGTGTTTATGAATATATTATTACAGGAAAAACACTAAGTAATGAAACTATTAATCTTTACGGAGTTGTTAATTTAACTCGATAATTCGAAATAAAATGAAGACAGTATATTATTTATTTTTCGTTCAATTTTTAGCACTTAATTTTACTTTTGCTCAAGATTATCATTTGGCTCAATATGATGCAAATCCGTTGAATTTAAATCCAGCCTTGACCGGAGAAAGGTTAACGGAACAAAAAGGAATTCAGGTAAATGGGAATTATAGAAATCAAATCGCTAGTTATTCTTCTGCACCTGGTTCATTTAAAAGTTTTTCTGTAGGATTAGATATTCCTATCAACTCTAAATTTGCTATGGGACAATATTTCGGAAATAATAAAAGTGGAGACGGTGTTTACAATTCCAATAATTTCATGTTTTCGACTTCTTATAAAATAAATAATTCTGATAATAGTGACAAACAAAATTTTTCTGTAGGTTGTCAGTTTGGTATTTTAAATACAAGTTTTGTTACTAGAAATTTCACGTATGGTTCACAATATTCTCCAGCGGCAACAGATGGATTTGATAAAAATATAGCAAGTGGCGAAAATTTGAACAATTTAAACTCTTTTAAATTTAATTTGAATTTAGGTATTTACTACCGTACAAAAATGTTAGATGATCGTTTTGTTTTCTATAGTGGAGCTTCTGTTTATAATATTTCTTCAGCCGAAACTTTTGTAAATACAACTATGCCAATTCCATTAAAATTTAATATAAACGTAGGAGGAATCTATATCGTTGATGACAAACTTTCTGTTCAACCATCTTTATTTTATATGTATCAAACGAAGACAAGTGAATTTAACATTGGTGGTTTATTGCATTATAAATTGAATAAAGAGTATGTTGGTATTTTTGGTGCAGGTTACAGAAATAAAAATGCATTTATTATAAATCTAGGTTTAAAAATGAGTGGATATACTTTTAGAGCAAGTTATTGTGCTGTTAATGGAACTTTAATTGATTTTAGAAATAAAGGGATAGAGTTTTCTATTTTACATGTTTCACCTAAAAAAATTAAAGTTTCAAAGAATCCGATCTAATTTTTTTACCATTAAAAAGAATAATTTATTATCCCTCATGCAATACAGAGGGATAATTTTTCTTTTTTATTTTTTCTCCTGAGAAAATTTCTCTTGATTAAATTCTTTAGAGTTTCCTTTAGGAATTGAAAGTGAATTCCAGGTACTATCGCAGATCATTTTCCCTATAAATACAATTTGTCCAATATGATATGGATAATGTGCCAACTGTCGATTTATTGCTTCAGTAATTGTATGACTTTCATTTCTGATAAAAATTTTATTCTCAAGTTCGTCAGAAGTTATTGAATTTATAGCTTGAAATAAACATTCCCAACCTGTATTCCATTTTTCTATTAATTCATCTTTTGTTAAGATATCGTTCTCAAATTCTTCGTCTCTTTTTCTCCATTCTTTCTCCCCATCTGTTGTTCGAAAATCGGTCCATCGTGACAACATATTTCCATAAATATGTTTTATGATTGTCGAAATACTATTACTTTCTTCATTAAATTTCCACGATATTTTTTCGTCATTTAATTGCAAAAAAGTTTTATCTCCCAAATTTTTATAGTATTCAAATTGCTGTTTTACACTTTTTAAATAATCGTTTGTCATGGTGATAAATGTTTTAGTTTATTTATTCAATAATTTGTTTCAAATGATGTTCTAAATGATCAACATAATCTTTAAAAATAAATTCAATTGTTTGGATGTTATCTTCTCCAATTTTTACTTTTTTGGTTAATCTTTCTATTGGAATAAATTTGATTAATTCTAAAATTTGCTGATTATAAATTTTCCAAAAAGCGATTATTTGTTTTGAATTCATTTCTTGATAATGATTCATTTCATTCCATTTATTTTGATCGTATTGAATGGTTGGAACATCTTCAAATTGTCCTCTTACAAATCGATGATGGTTGATTGTTGCACTATCTATTAAATGGCCAATGATTTCTTTTTTACTCCACTTTTCGGGACTTTCCTTAAAATTAATATCAATACCGTTTATATTATTTAATTTTTGCGGTATTTCATGACATAATTTTTCTAATAGTTCAGTTTTGTTTTTCATTCATTTTATGATTCAGAATTTAAAGAAATATTTTTGTTGTTTTAATTTCTCTAAAGTTAGTCTAAAATTTGACAATAACTTGTTTAACAATGAACGTCAATAATATTTAATTATTGCCCAATAAATTTCCCTGAAATTTTCTTATTATTATTTTGCATTACGATTATATAAGTAGTTTGAATTGTTAAAAATTCTAATTTAATTGAATTGAATTTTTAGTTCACGTCAATTGATTTTAACAAAATTTCTTTCCTAATTCGGCTTAAATTATGATTAAATGATCACCTATTTCTGGTGTAATAAAATCTAAATTCATCCTATTTGAAAATTGAATAACAGATGTTATTTTTAAATCTTGGCTATCATCTAGGCATTGAATTGCAGAAGAATTTAAACACTTTATTTGTCCATCATAATCTGTTTGTTTTAAATTTTAGTAAACAATTTTATTTCGATTAAATTGGAAATCAGTAATAGAATATTCAATTTCTGAATTACTGTTTCCTCCACCATTTTTCACTTCAACTTTTTCAAAATGTATTGCATCTGAAAACTTTTCAATAGTAAAAAATCATTGTTTTTTCGTTAACAAAGTTCCAATTTATATTTTTGCTAAATTCGATTTAAATTAATTCTAGTGCCCAATCAGAAGAATTGATAGCACCTTCAATAAATCCTGTATAATCGGAATATGCTTCTCCTACGATGTGTATATTTTTTAATCCATCATTTAAAGAAAAAGCTTTAAATTTTTCTTGAATTTCCCATGATTTGACTCCCGGTCTCCAACAATGATTTCCAGCTCCATAAGGAGAACAAGACCAATCTCTGATTCCATAAGAAACGATTGATTGAAATATATCGTCTTTTATTTCATTAAGAGACATTTTAGAATAGCACAATAAAGCTTCTTTTGTAAGTTTCAATCCTTCTTTGGACATTGCTTCATTTCCTTGAACAGATCGATAAACTTCTTTGGATAAAAAATTAGCAAATTGTGATTTAATTTCATCGTTATTATTGATTTCAGCTCTGTCATGTTTATCTTGATCTTCAATGTAATAATTCCAAAATTCCGTTGCTGGTTTATCCGTATATAACAAGATCATTCCATATCCATCTTCATCTTTTATTTTAGATCTTCTAAAATAATGAATCTCTCTTGTTGGCATTCTATTAGCGCGTGATTGTGGCGATTGATCATAACCCCACCACGGTTTATTCAAAACAAAAAATATTTTTGTCATGGCAAAACCATTTACTGCATTTAAATCTTTACTAATATCTTTGGGTAAATATTCTGCTAATTTCTTAAGAGGAAACTGAGGCATTGCTAAAAATAAATGATCCGTTACTGTTTCAATGTTTTCATTATTATGAATATAAGTTATACTTACTTGCGTATTTTGTGCTTTAAAGCCCACAAGTTTTGCATTAGTCATCAAGGTAACATTTGGTCGTTCATTTAAAATTTTCAACATTTGAATTGTTATTTCTTCTGTCCCTTTCTTAATAGTTGACAAGATTTGACCATCACTTTTAAATGCTCTTAACCACCAAATTGACCATTCTATTGCATTTAAATTGTCTGGAATCATGTGATAAAATGTTCCCGTATCTCTAATTTTCATTACTGCTTGGTGACTTAAAATTCCGTCTTCACTCAACGC
>CANJKA010000065.1 GCA_947474675.1 Flavobacteriales bacterium | reverse complement strand
GTTGCATTTGTAACAGTTCCAGTTGATTCATTTATAACTGCACCGTCAGAAGGTGGATTTGTAAAAGTAAAAGTTCCTCCTAGCGTTCCTGTAATCGTACAAGTACAACCATCTGATGTTGGAATAGCAACAAAAGAGGCAACATCTTGATTCGATACAGTTAAAGAAACAACTGTTGAAGAAGAACACAATCCCAAGGTTGTATAAGTAATCGAATAAGTTGTTCCAGATGTTCCTCCTGTGATTGTTCCTGTAGTTGCATTTATACTTGCTGCTCCTGATGCAACCATTGTAAAAGTTCCACCCGTAACTCCTGTAATTGCACATGTTCCACCTGTACACGTTGGTGTTGTTGTGAACGTTGAAACATCAGTCAATGTTGTTGTGACCGTATTTGTAGTATTAGATGAACAAGTTCCGGCAGTCGTATAAGTGACCGAATAAGTTGTTCCGGATGTTCCTCCAGTGATTGTTCCCGTTGCCGCATTGATACTTGCTGCTCCTGATGCAACCATTGTAAAAGTTCCTCCTGTAACTCCTGTAATTGTACTAATTCCACCATCACACGTGGGTGTCATTGTAAAAGTGGAAATTTCACTATTACTAACTGTTACATTAACACTATCTATTGAAACACACCCAAGCGCATTTGTTTCAGTGACATAATACATACTTGTAACCGGAATTGCCGTTATATTTGTCAAAGTAACAGATGGATTAGAAACCGTACTTGAACTAAGACCTGTTGTTGGATTCCACAAAAAAGTACTCCCCACTACATTTGGTATTCCGATTGAACCAGCAATTCCTGAACAAATTGAAATATCAATATTTGCATTCGCAAATGGAACCGTTGAAATAGAACCTAATCCAAAATAACCTATTCCACTTTGAATATCAGCATACGGAACGGTAAAATAAAGTTTTCCTGAAGTTGCAGAGAATCCAGCTGAAGGAGAATATGTATGTTCACCAGTAGATCCATCACTAAAAATTATATTATCATCTAATAAAAGTCGAATTTCTGAATTGGTAGCTGAACCTAATCCTGCAGCTCCTTGTAATAAAGCCATATCTATTTCAATGATCACATTTCCTGATGGATTAGCCGTTTTTTGTGTTCTCCAAACCCTTGTTAAGACCTCTTTAAAAACAGTTGAAGGTCCACCATGTGTAAAATTTAGACACATAAAAGTCATAGCAGTATTTGAATGTCCCCAGACTAAATATTCTCCATCTACCATTGAAGTTGGAGTCGTAAAATTTGAATTTGCCATCGTAACAGCATCTGGAACAGTGTTAATGGAATGTGATTTTGGTTGATCCAATGCTTCTAAAACAAAATCTCTTCCTATTCCAGCAACATCATAGTGATAACCAGAATTTGCATTCCAAATAATCGTACTAGTAGGAGAAGTATATGCTAGTGTTGTTGAACCATTTCCTCCTAAAGTAATTCCGTATTTGATCCCAAGATATGTTTCAATTTTATTAGCTTGAACAGCTGAAATTGCTCCCGAATAAGAAATAATTTCACCAACTGGTCCTAGCCAATCTCTCATTCTACCATTAAAACCACCGTTGTCATTTTGTCCTCCCATAAAAACATTTGTTGGTATAGCACTTCCACCTAATGCACTTACAATGTTAAATTTACCAGAATGCGGTGTATTGAAAGAAATACCAGTTGCATCTCCGTCCTTACGCCAAACACCAGCAGATTGAAAAGTTCCATTTGCATATCCTGACTCCATATATTGAGCAACTGCACCACCATTTTCTCCTCCATGCAAAGCACATCCACCACAAGGTTGACCCAAAGTTACCGCATCATACGTTCCCATATGAGTTGATTTTCTTGTAAGATCATTTAATTTAGAAACCCAAAAAAAAGATTGAAGATTGATATCTGGAATATGAAGAAAATCTCCTCCAGTTGCACTACTCAAGGTAAAATCTACATAGGGATTAAAATTGTATCCATTAGCAACCAAATCAGGACTTCCATTAACCACAACTGGAGTTAAAAGAGGACTTTGATCTGACCATCCAGTAAGATTTACGCCAGCAACTGTTGTTCCATAATTTGCTTTTAACCAAACAGTTAAACCTGTAGAAACCCCACCAGGACTTTGGCAAAAAACAGAATTAATAGATATAAAAAAAAGTATATGAAATAAAATTATTTTTATCATAGTAGCGTAATACATTAAGTTAAAAATTAACAATGATGAATAGTATAGATAAAACAAAAATAACTATACTAAATTAGTTAACCAAAATTGTTTAGTAAAATACTTAAAAAATAACATATTTCAATTTAAAAGATGATAAATTAAAAATTAGATACAAAAGATTTCTCCACCCTCAACTCTCAAATTTGATTCAATGTTGTTAGTATACAAACTACCTGTTCCTAGTCCTTGTGGTAAATCATTATCAAATTCTCCTGCAAATTGTGCAACTGCATTTAACCCAACATTTGACTCTAAAGCAGATGTCATCCACCAAGGAATATTCATAGATTCTGAAAGTTGAATCCATTCTTTACACCCTTTAATCCCTCCGTGTAAAGTTGGCTTAAGGATAATGTATTGAGGTAAAATTGTTTGTAGTAATTCTTTTTTTTGTTCAAGTTGTGTTATTCCAATTAACTCTTCATCTAAAGCAATAGGTACTTTAGTGGACAAACATAGATCTTTCATGACTTCCCATTGTTTAACTTCAATCGGTTGTTCTATAGAATGAATCTCATAATTTGACAATTCATTTAACTTAGATAAAGCTTCATTTGGAGAAAATGCACCATTAGCATCGACTCTCAAACTTATTTGATCGACAGTATAACGTTTTCGGATACTTTCAATTACGTTGATTTCGGTTTGAAAATCAATTGCACCAATTTTCATTTTTAGGCAAGAATAACCTTCTTCTAATTTCTGATCTATTTGATCCAATAAATTAGCAGAATCACCCATCCAAATAAGTCCATTGATCGCAATTCTCTTCTTCCCTTTTGAAAAATCGTTCTCAAAAATAAGTTTCTTCCCTCCGTTTTTAAGATCCAAAAATGCTGTTTCTAGACCAAACAAAATAGAAGGGAAACTATCTAATAGATCTAAATCTGAAAGATATTCATCAACATTTGAACAAACCTTAGAAAGAATTTCTTCATACGATTCAAAGTCATTAAAATCTGGAGACAAACCTGGAATAACACTACATTCACCGATTCCTTTGATGGAAGAATCAACCTCATCATAGATTTCAATAAACCAAGAATACTTCTCCGTCAAAACTCCCCTACTCGTTCCACTTGGACGTTTGAAAAAGAAAATATGTTTTTTAAAAGAAGCTTTCATTTAAAATCAAACATTGACATTCATTAAGATACTTGCCAATAGCGCAATCGCAAAAGTAGTTAAAGCCACTTTTTTCAATTCAGGATCATATTCAACTGGATCTTTTGTTTTTTGAACTTTCTTTAAATGAAGAATCAAGACCATAGAAGGTAAAATTCCAACCGCACCAATAGGAGAATCTTGAATTTTCAAAAAAGTCATGATCGAAATGATTCCTCCAAGAATCAAAACAGAATGATAATACTTGGCATTAAATCCTCCCATTTTTACAACCAAGGTGTTTTTGCCAACTTTTTTATCATTGTATTCATCCCGCATGTTGTTTAAATTCAAAACAGCAGTACTTAAAAATCCGATTGACATTGCTGGTAGTATATTCATAAAATCAAAAGACTTAGCGTATAAACTATAAACACCCAAAACGCTAACCATTCCAAAAAAGACAAAAACAAAAACATCTCCTAAACCACTATATCCATATGCTTTTTTACCAACAGTATACATGATTGCTGCCATAATACATAAAACCGCTAATCCCGCATATACCCATAAAATAGAAGAAGGCATATTTTGAGTCCCTAAATAAATCAATGGAATTGCAGAACAAAGACTTAAAAATGAAGTAAAAATAACCGCTTTTTTCATTTCACCCAACGAAATCAACCCCGATTGAACAGCTCTCATTGGCCCAATTCTTTCAGCATTATCAGCACCTTTTTGACTATCCCCTAGATCATTTGCTAAATTCGAAACGATCTGAAACAGAACAGTAGTCAACATAGCCAAACCAAAAATAGTCCCATTCCAAAACCCATTTTTATAGGCAATACCAGATCCTAAAATAATTCCTGAAAGAGATAATGGAAGCGTACGAAGACGTAAAGCTTTCATCCATGCTTGAGATTTTGTCATACCACAAAGTTAAAATAGATGTTTGATGTTTAATGTTTAATGTTGGATTTAATTAATGTTAAATTTTAAATGTTGAATGTTTAATTAAAAATAATAGCCAAACCGACAAAAAAATCCGACTGAGTAATTTAATTAATGTTAAATTTTTAATGTTGAATGTTTAATTAAAAATAATAGCCAGATCGACAAAAAAATCAGACTGAGTGATTTTTATTTTACTTTGTAAAATAAAAATCGTACCGAAGTCAGATTTTTACTCCAATCACACACACATCATCCACCTGTTCCAAATCACGTTTCCAAGTTTCAAATGCGAGATCAAGTAATTCCTTTTGTTCAGACATTTGTTTATCAGCAATACTTAAAAACAATTCTTTCATCCTAGAAACTTTGAATTTCTTTCCTTCTTCCCTTTGATTTCCACCAAATTGATCTTGAAAACCATCCGTAAAGATGTAAATTATATCATTTTTTTTCAATTCAATTTCATGAGTTGTAAAAGGAAAAGGATCAAAATAGACTCCAATTGGTTGTTTATTTGCTTTATATTCTATTATTTGATTATCTCTTAATATCCACAGAGGATTATTTGCTCCCGCCCATTTTAAAGTAACTCCAGTTCGTTCACTACTATCAAAAAATATGATAGAAGGTTCAAATTCCATTGTACATAATGAAATATCCATACCATCTTTCATATCATCGTCTGTCTGATCAAATTCTGATATAATTAATTCCCTTGCTTTGTCTAAAATTTCTCCTGGAACTGTTAAACCGTATTCTCTTACCGTTCTGTTCAAAGCATTGTTACAGACGACGCTCACCATAGCACCAGGAACACCATGTCCTGTACAATCTGCTGCGGCAAAAATAATTCCATCTTGAATTTGTTCCATCCAATAAAAATCACCTGCAACAATATCTCTTGGTTTGTATAAAACAAATGATTCTTTTAAATATTCTTTTACAATTTTCGCAGGGGGTAAAATAGCCGATTGAATTCTTTTTGCATAAGTTATGGAGTCCATTATCTCCTTATTTTTAACTTCCAACAAAGCTTTTTGACGACTGGTTTCTTGTTCTTTTAAACTGATTAATTCTTTTTGAGAAAATGTAACCTTGTATCTTTTATAAATAAATATTGAAAAAACCAACACTAAAAACATGCCTCCGTATAAAGCAATTCTTTGTGTTCGCTCTTGGTTAAAATGAGCAGCAACGACCTGTCTTTCTCTCACTTGTAAAACACTATCTTTCGCAAATTGCTGATCATATTTATACTGATAACTTTGATGTATTATTCCATCTTTGTTTTCAATACTTAAAATACTATCATTCAATTTCACAAATTCTTCAAACTTTTCAAGAGACAGTTTATCTTCACCATTTTTTTTGTGCGTTCTATACAATACTTCACAAGCGTCTCTAACATAAGTAATAGCTCCAATTTTTACCGCTAATCGATACGCTTTTTGTCCAAATTCTAACGATTTTTTAGATTCGCCTCGAATATCATATAGCTGAGCCAAATTTAGATAAGTTGTAACAATAACTGTATTATCTCCTAAATCTTTTGACTTAGATAATACTTCTTCGCTCAAATCAAATGACTTTTGATAATAATATTCTGCTAATTTTTTATTTATTTTTAACTCTCTATTCCCTAATTCTTTATAGATTCCAGCTATATTTCCAATCGAGGTAACTTCCCCAATAATATTCCCAAACTCTTTATCCAATTTTTGGCTCATTCCATAATATTTGATAGCTCCAAAATAATCTTTCTCATCTTGAAGAACACTACCTATGTTATTTATCGGTTTTGAAAGATCTTCTCTACCTTCTTCTCCCATTTTTTTTCGAATCGAAATTGATTTTAAATAGTAAGTTTTTGCCGTCTGATATTTATCTTGTTCTGCATATAAAATCCCAATATTATTTAAACTACTGGCGATTCCTGGTTGATCTTTTAATTTTTCAGCGATTTTTAAACTAGAATTATAACTTTCAATGGCTTTAACTAAAAGGCCTTGCTCTTTGTAAATGTTTCCTAAATTATTGTGAATAGATGCTATTCCACTAATATCTTTAACTTGTTTATATTTCTGTAGACTTTGAGAATAAAATAATATAGCATTTTTAAAATCATCTTTTAAATAATAACAAGTCCCTTTTGTGTTTAAAGCGACGCCTTGACATCGAATGTTTTTAATTTTTACAACAAATGAATAAGAAATATTGGCATAAAAAATTGCACTATCTGGGTTTTCAAACATGTAATTGTTCCAGATAAAATCATCTATCGCTTTAAATCGAAGAGAATCTGGATTTTTGGTATTTTTAAAAGCTTTATACAAGGGATCACTTGTCTGAGAATATGAAAATAGATTCAACACTCCTATAAAAAAGATGCTTAAAAGTGTTTTTATAAATTTATTTTTCTTCATTCTCATTCAACCCATTGAAAGTGTTTAAATTAATAAATATTTTCTAATTAAAAAGTTTTTGATCCTTTTTCTTTTTAAAACGAATTTCTCAATTAGAATTTCTAAGTTTTTATTTATCATAAAATTATAAATGACTTTAAAATAAATTTGAAAAGATAATCAGATTCAAAAAAAATCAATAAAAAAATAAATAGTTTAACTAATCAATAAGTATTTTGAAATTTATAGTTAAGTTTGATTAAAATTTAAACTATTTATAAAATGAAAAAAAAAGTATTAAGTGGAATCATGCTTATTTTCGGCACTATTTCCATCTATGGTCAAAACCTTGAAATAAATGAAAAAGACGTTGAAAATTCCAGAGTAAATAAAATCATCGATGAAACAGAAAAAAGAGGAGTCTCATCAACAATTCATATTTTTGAAAGAGAGAGCATTCAGAAAATTAATGGTTATTATGTTATAAAAGTTGAAACCAGTAGTGATTTCACTTGTTTCGGAGTTGGAATAAAAACAAATAACAATGAATTACAAGCCGGTAATTTTAAATTTTCTTTTAAAACAGAAATGAAATCAAAAGGTGAAGAATACGGATATCTAAAAACAGGGGAAGGTGAATTTACTCCCGCTGAATCTCAAAATGAAATGTACTGGTCTGAATTATTTTTCGGTTACGATGAAGAAGCTCGAAAAAAAATATTTTTAATAATTACCCCACCTATCGGAGTTGAAATCAATCAAATTAGAATTGATGTAATGGATTTAAGTAAGGAAATTAATCCTGACCACGCTAAAGAAACACAAGAAAACAATGAAAAAAGTGTTGCTTGTCCTGCTATGCCAGCGATTATTTCAAGAGCAAATTGGTGTGGAAATTATACAGCTTGTACAAATGCAAGTTACACACCGACAATAATAACGCCGACACATTCAGTAATCCATCATGGAGCATCGCCAGATTCATATACAGACGGTTATGCTGTTGTTAGATCTTATTGGAATTATCATGTAAACACAATGGGATGGTCAGATATTGGATATAATTATTTAATTGATAAATATGGAAATATCTTTTTAGGAAGGAAAAATGCAAATTATTCAATTCAAGATGTAAGAGGATCTCATGCTGGAAATTCTAATGGAAAATCAATTGGGGTAAACTTTTTAGGTAATGGAGATATATCAACTCCTACGACTATTCAATTAGAAAAACTATATAGTTTACTTGGATGGTGGTTTAAAAGTAGAAATATTACACCAAACACTTCAGCTTCGATCGTATTACAAAGTGGAGGAACAGCTGTATTACCAAGAATTATTGGACACAAAGACGTAAATATAGGAGGAACAGCTTGCCCAGGATCAACAATATACGGTCTATTAGGGATAATTAGAAATAAAACCAGTTTAAAAATAAAAGCATGTTATAGTCTGATTAATCCAATTGTACCAGAATTAGAAAATCAAAATTCAGAAATTGAGAATGTATCAGAATTGAATTCCTCTTTAAATCCTTCAAATGTAGAAATAGAAACTCCAACAAAGAAAAAAGAAAATAAAGAATTAATTGAAATAAATTTAGAAAAGCAAGAAATAAGTATTTATCCAAATCCAGTTTCTGAATCTATAAATATAACAGAAGTTGAAATTGGCACTGAATTTAAAATTTATGATCTTAGAGGTCAAATCATAATAATTAATAATATAAACAGTGAATCAAATATTAACGTTTCTTCTTTAATCAATGGAATTTATTTTATTGAAATTTACCAAAACGAGTTTAAAACACAAAAAAGATTTATTAAAGTTTAGATTTTTTTTCAAAACCTCATCTAGTAAATAGATGAGGTTTTGGATTAGAAAAAACAACTTAAAATTACATATTCTATAAGATTTATTTAAAATTACACCACAAGACCAAAACCATTCACCCACCTGAAAGACTCTCTAAAAAAATCACAAACACTTCATTTTAAAACACATACAAATTAAATAGCATTTCATTTCATAACATTCTGTTTCAATTACCACATTTTATATTTTATAGAAATAAAAACTGGTAACTTTACAATATACGTTATTTTAAAAAAAGAACATTATTATCTAGTATTAAACAAATATTACCGTTTATCACATTTGGTTATTATTTAACTAAATAAATGAACTAATTTTGCAAACGACTTGTTAAAACAATTCTATGAAACTTACTTACTATGCAGCTCTTTTGCTGTCCTCACTAATGTACTCAAATACTTTATTAGGTGAAACTAATAGAGAAAACTCTCAAAAATTGGAAGATTCTTCTATTTGTAAAAACATTTACGAATTTGATTTGAAAGGAAATGTCAATCCAATTACTGCAAAACAGGTAACTGATTACATTTTTAACAAATCTGGAATTTGTGATGTGAGAATTGATGTTTATGCAAAAAAAATAACTTTTTATTTTTCAGATGAAATAGATTTAGAATCAATAAAAGGGATTTTAAAATATGCATCCCATCATTATTTATTGGAAGACACTCACTCTGAAACACTTGAGAAATGAAAAAAATAACCCACTCACTACTACTTTTTCTCTTCATTTCAATCTCTTATTTAAGCTATTCTGCAGGTGGAACTACTCCAGCTGCTGCACTACTAGTCCCAATTACACTTCCTTTCTATAATTCAGCTGGACAAACTACAGCTGGAAACGACGTAAATAATCCAACCGGTTTTGTATCTGCTTACACAACAGGATATGATTGGTTTTATTATGTCTGTCCTACTTCATCAGGAAACATAATGACAACTATCAGTTACACAACATCTTCTGGTGGTGTAAGTCCTTCAATTTCTGTTTGGAACGGAGTCCCAGGGTCAGGTGGAACATTGGTAAACAGTATAACTTCTCCAGGAGACAATACTGTTGATGGTGTTTTGTCAGTAGAAGCAAGTGTTACAGCTGGAACATGTTACTACATAATGATTGATAATTGGCCAACACCTAATGGCTTTACGTATGATATATCAGTTTACCTTTCTCCCATAAATGCCTCTTGTACAAACATGGGGTTTGAATCCAACAATTTTAGTGGATGGACGGGAACTACTGGAATTGTTACATCTGGTATTGCTACAGATCCATATCCTGTATACGAACCCACTGGATTTACAACAACTTCAACTCAACACACAATAATGACAGCAGGTAATGATCCTGTAGTTGGGGCAGCATTACCAAAAGTATGTCCTAGTTTAACAACAAAATCAATGCGTTTAGGAGATGGGACTGGAACAGGATCTTTAGGAGCGAGTATAGAGCAAAAATTTAGTGTTACAACTTCAAACGCATTATTTACTTATTATTATGCCGTAGTTTTCGAAGATAATGGACACGATGATTTTGATCAACCGATTTTTAGAGTCGATGTTCTCGATTGTTCAGGTAATAATGTAACTTGTGGAGATTATTTAGTAGTTGCTTCAGCTGGAGCAGCAGGCTTTCTAAATGTTCCTGGAACAATTACCTATTACAAAGCTTGGACACCTGTTTTTCTAGACTTATCTCCCTATATTGGCTCTTGTGTTACGATTCGATTTATAACCGGAGATTGTGCTCAAGGTGGACATTATGGATACGCATATATTGACGGGATTTGTAATCCGATACAAATTACAGGAAATTCTACTGTATGTGCCGGAACAAGTACAACTTTAACAGCTCCATCAGGTGCGGCAAGTTATTCTTGGGTAGTACAGGGAAACCCAACACCAATCGGAACAAGTCAAACATTAACGGTTTCACCATTAGTAACTACAACATACCAATGTACTTTAACATCCGTAACAAATTGTCAAACTGTTATTACGGCAACTCCAGTTACCGTAAATCCATTGCCTACAATAACAGGAAATCTGAGTGGATGTATTTTAGTCAACTCACAATTAACAGGATCTGCAACACCTGACGCAACAGCACCATGGACATCTTCAAACACAGCTGTAGCAACAGTATCGTCAACAGGATTGGTATCAGGATTAACTGCTGGAACAACAACTATTACCTACAAAAACAGTAACGGATGTATAATAACAGCAGTATTTACAGTATATGCTAACCCTACAGTAACAGGAATATTGACAGCGTGTATTGGCGGAACTTCTCAATTAACAGGTTCTATAACAGCAAACGCAACAACCCCCTGGACTTCTTCGAATACGGCAGTTGCAACAGTTTCTTCAACAGGATTAGTAACAGCTATTTCTGCTGGGACATCAACAATTACCTATTTAAATTCAAACGGCTGTTCAATAACTTCAACATTTACAGTAAATCCAAACCCAACAATAACAGGAACACTTTCAGTTTGCTTATTAGCTACTTCTCAATTAACAGGATCAATTACTGCAAACGCTACAACTCCATGGGTCTCTTCTAATACAGCAGTAGCAACAATTTCAGCAACAGGTTTAGTAACAAGTTTAACTGTTGGTACAACAAACATAACCTACAAAAACACAAATGGATGTACAATTGTAGAAATATTTACAGTCAATCCAAAACCTACAATTACAGGAATTTTAACCGCATGTGTTGGTGCAACTTCACAACTGACAGGTTCTGCAATAGCTGACCCAACAACTCCATGGACTTCTTCAAACACAGCAGTTGCAACAATTTCTTCAACTGGACTAGTTACAGGTGTATCATTTGGAACATCAACCATTACTTATACAAACTCATTTGGATGTATAATCACTGCAACTTTTACAGTAAATCCAATTCCAACAATTGCAGGAATCTTATCTTCTTGTGTAGGTGGAACTTCACAATTAACTGGATCAGTAACTGCAAACGCAACAACTCCATGGACATCTTCTAACACTTCAATAGCAACAATATCTTCAACAGGATTAGTAACTGCAATTACTTTCGGAAGCACAACGTTGACATATCAGAACAGTAATGGATGTACTGTTACTGCCGTTTTTAATGTAACGAACAACCCTAACATTACTAATCCGGGTCCACAAGCCGCATGTGATTCATACATACTACCTACAATTATTGGAACAGATTTAACAGGGAATCAAAAATATTATAATAATTCACAAGCATTAGGTGGAACTGTCATTACAGGACCTATAACAAGTTCTCAAACTGTATGGATTTATGACGTTCAAGGTTTATGTAAAGACGAAGAAAGCTTTTTAGTAACTATTACACCTTCACCAATTATCTCAAATAATCCCGGATCTTTAAACATTTGTTCAACCTATTCATTTCCTTTAATTTTAGGAACAAATTTAACAGGAAATCAAAATTACTACGACAACTCTCAAGCGTTAGGAGGAGTAATTATTGCAGGCCCTATAACAAGTACTCAAACTGTTTGGATTTATGATGCCAATGGAACATGTAAAGATGAAGAAAGTTATCTGATAACAGTAAACACAACTCCTCCATCAATAACAAATCCAGGCCCTCAAATAGTTTGTAATTCTTATATATTACCAACAATTGTAGGGTCAAATTTGACTGGAAATCAAAAATACTACAATAATTCACAAGCATTAGGAGGAACAGTTATTACTGGAACAATCACAACAACTCAAACCATTTGGATCTATGATATCATGGGGAATTGTTCAGATGAAGAAAGCTTTTTAGTAACTATTAACATTTCACCAATCATTACAAATCCAGGAAATCAAACTTTTTGTGACACGTATACTTTACCAACTATTTTAGGGACAAACTTAACAGGTAATCAAAAATACTACAACAACTCTCAAGCATTAGGGGGAACAGTTATTTCAGGAAACATTACTACTTCCCAAACTGTTTGGATCTATGACATTAACGCAACTTGTCCAGATGAAGAAAGCTTTTTAGTAACAATTAATAACACTCCAGCCATCACAAATCCAGGACCTCAAGTTGTTTGTGGATCTTATACACTTCCAACAATAGCAGGAACAAATCTTTCTGGAACTCAAAAATACTATAACAATTCACAAGCTTTAGGTGGAACAGTAATTACTGGAAACATTACAACAACTCAAATAGTTTGGATTTACGATTCAGAAGGAACTTGTTCAGATGAAGAAAACTTTTTAGTGACCGTTAATTTAACACCAATTCTTACAAACCCAGGAAATCAGATAGCTTGCGACACTTATTCACTTCCAGTTATTTTAGGAACAAACCTTACCGGAAACCAAAAATATTATAATAATTCTCAAGCTTTAGGAGGAACTATTATTTCTGGAAACATCACTACGACTCAAACTGTTTGGATCTTTGATACACAAGGTAATTGTTCAGATGAAGAGAGTTTCTTGATTACTATAAATCTAACTCCAATCATTACAAATCCGGGAACCCAAACTGTTTGTGATTCTTATCTTTTACCAACAATTGTTGGAACGAATTTGTCAGGAACTGAAAAATACTACAACAATTCTCAAGCTTTAGGTGGGACAATAATAACGGGTCCGATCTTTACTACTCAAACAATTTGGATCTATCATGCAAATGGTTCATGTTCAGATGAAGAAAGCTTTTTAGTAACAGTTAATCATACTCCAGTAATAACAAATCCAGGAAATCAAACAGCTTGTGATCTGTATACTTTACCAATAATATTGGGTACAAACTTAACAGGGAATCAAAAATATTACAACAATTCTCAAGCATTAGGCGGAACAATTATTACAGGTCCAATAACTTCAACGCAAACCGTTTGGATTTATGACATTCAAGGCTCATGTTTCGATGAAGAAAACTTTTTAGTAACAATAAATAATACCCCAATCATTACAAATCCAGGAAATCAAACTTTTTGTGACACGTATACTTTACCAACTATTTTAGGGACAAACTTAACAGGTAATCAAAAATACTACAACAATTCGCAGGCATTAGGAGGAACAATTATTACCGGAAATATAACTTCAACACAAACTGTATGGATATATGATATTAACGCAACTTGTCAAGATGAAGAAAGCTTCTTAGTAACAATTAATAACACTCCAACTCTAACAAATCCAGGACCTCAAATTTCGTGTGATTCATTTACACTCGGAATAATACTAAGTGCAAACACATCTGGAAACGCTGAATACTACAATAATTCACAAGCATTAGGAGGAATGGTAATAACAGATGTAATAATGACAACTCAAACTGTTTGGATTTATGATTATGAAGGAACATGTTCGGACGAAGTGAGTTTTTTAGTGACAATAAATAACACTCCAGTAATTACAAATCCGGGAAATCAAACAAGATGTGACACATATACTTTGCCTGCAATTTTAGGGACAAATTTAAATGGAACTCAAAATTATTATAATAATTCTCAAGCTTTAGGTGGAACAATTATTACTGGAAATATAACTTCAACTCAAACTGTTTGGATTTATGCCTCGAACGGAGCATGTACAGATGAAGAAAGTTTTTTAGTAACTATTAATCCAACACCAATCATTTTATTTACCCCTGATAAATTAAGCGGTTGTGCCCCATTAACAATTGTTTTCACAAATAACACAACTCCAACAAGTGAAAACATAACTTGGGATTTTGGGGACGGTTCATCTGAGACTTCATCTACAAATATTACTGATGTTTCACATATCTTTTCTTCAGTTGGATGTTTCGACGTTACATTAACTTCAACGACATCTGGATGTACTAATTCTTTAACTCAAAATCAATTAATTTGTACTTTTGAAACTGCAATTGCTGACTTTAATCCAAACAGTTTAACAACTTCACTTGTTGACCCTTCTTTTATTTTCACTAATAGCTCAAGCTATGCTACAATCTATAGCTGGGATTTTGGAGATGGAACAACAAGCACAGAAACAGATACAGAGCATGAATACGAAGCTGTTACAAGCTCATATACTGTAACATTAATAGCAAACAACATTAACAATTGTCCAGACACAAAAACAATTGAAATTAAAGTGACTGATGAACTTATTTATTATATCCCAAATACATTTACTCCAGACGGAGATGACGTAAATGGAATATTTTTACCAGTTTTTACATCAGGATATGACCCTTTTAATTTTGAAATGTTAATCTATAACAGATGGGGAGAAGTCGTTTTTGAAACACATGATTCAAAAAAAGGCTGGAATGGAACATTTGGCATTGACGGTGAAATATGTCAAGATGATACGTATACTTGGAAAATCAAGTTCATTGAAAACATTTCAAAAAAAGAACATAATGAAGTTGGTCATGTAAATTTATTTAGATAATTATTTTTTATCTATATAACAACCTATAGAAAACAAATTATTGCTATATTCGGATTATGGAACAATTAAATCGAATAGAAGCTCCGTTGTGTGAGTTGTTAGGAATAAGATATCCTATCATTATGGCTCCCATGTTTTTGGTGTCAAATGTTGAGATGATTATTGAAGGTATAAACGCTGGAATAACAGGAGCAATTCCCGCATTGAATTACCGTTCAACTGAAGAATTAAGAACAGCCATTCGTTTTATAAAATCAAAAGTTTCTGGTCCTTTTGGCATCAATCTGATTGTCAGTAAATCGAATTTTTTATACAAAGAGCAATTGAAAGTTTGTTGTGAAGAAAAGATTTCTTTCATTATCACTTCACTTGGTTCTCCTGAAGAAACGATTAATGAAGCTCACAAAGTAGGCGTTAAAGTTTTTTGTGATGTTACGGATGTAAAATATGCTAAAAAAGTTGAACAACTAGGCGCTGATGCTGTTATAGCTGTGAACAAAGAAGCTGGTGGTCACGCTGGTGGTTTTTCTTACAAAGAATTAATTCCCGACTTAGTTAAATCAGTGAAAATTCCCGTAATTTCTGCTGGTGGAGTTGGAACAGGACAAGGAATTAAAGAAATGCTTAAAACAGGAGCATCTGGACTTTCAATGGGAAGTTTATTTATTGCTACGACTGAATCAAATGTTTCTCAAGAATACAAACAAGCGTGCGTTGATTTTGGAGCAAAAGATATCGTTATGACAACCAAATTATCTGGAACACCTTGTTCAGTCATAAAAACGCCTTATGTAGAAAAAATTGGCACCTCACAAAGTTGGCTAGAAAAAATACTTTCTAAAAGTAAGCGACTTAAAAAATGGTTCAAAGCATTTACCTTTTACAGAGGAATGAAAAACTTAGAAAATGCTGCTTTTAGCGCTACCTATAAAACAGTATGGGTAGCAGGACCAAGTATTGAATACGTGAAAGAAATTCGAAGTGTTAAAACGATTGTAGAACAACTTATTTCTGAATATGAGCAAGCCAACTAAAGATTTTTCGATCAAAAAAATGCAATGGCTTTTGTTTTTAATGGGACTTTTTAAAATTCCATTGATTGGCTATGTTCGTCCTAGATTGGTTGAAATAAATGACGATTCAATTAAGGTAAAAATTCGATTAAGAAGAAAAACAAAAAATCATTTAAACTCAATGTATTTTGGAGCTTTGGCTGTTGGAGCTGATATAGCTGGAGGAATTCATGTTTTTTATTATTCTGAAATAATGGGAAAGAAAATCTCTTTTTCCTTCAAAGGAATGAAAGCTGATTTTTTGAAAAGAGCAGAATCCGATGTAACGTTCGAAAGCAATCAAGGGCAAGTTATTAAAGCCGGAATTTTAGAAAGTATTGAAACCAGAGAACGAGTGAACAAAACGATAATAGTGAATGCGATAGATGCTAATAATGAAATTGTTGCTACTTTTGAGATGATATCCTCTTTGAAGGTGATGAGCAAATGATTTTGCAGATTGACAAATAGTAATTTACCAATCACAAATAAACTATCTTTGACAAAAGACAATTAATGAATTTTAAACTTTTGACATCTGATCTTATTGATCAATTTATTGAAGCTGTGAAGATATCACCACTTGAAAAATTGGACAATGTCAAAAAGATTGAAATGCCAGTAGATTATTTTCAATTTTACAAATCTGTTTCATCTGTATACTCTTCAAAAATTGAAGGAGAAGATATCGAGTTCGACAGTTTTTTCAAACATAAATTTATGAATGTAAAATTCAAACCTGATTATACAAAAAAAGCAGATGATTTGTACTCAGCGTATGATTACATTGAAAATAATTCTATAAATTTAAAAAACATAAAGAAAGCTCATTCAATATTAAGTGCTGCACTTTTACCTAAAAGTCAACAGGGATTAATTAGAAAGAATCCAATGTTTGTAATAAATAATAATGATCAAATTGAATACGTTGCCGCTAGTCCTGAAGTCGTCGATCAAGAAATGATTAAACTTTTGTTTGATATAGAAGTACTTCTAAAATCCGAATTAAATGAATATGAAATATTTTATTATGCCTCTTTCATTCATTTAGTTTTTGTCAAAATTCATCCTTTTCAAGATGGAAATGGTCGAACAGCAAGATTATTAGAAAAATGGTTTCTTTTTGAAAAAATAGGGCAAAAATCTATAGCAATACAATTAGAAAAAAACTATTTTAAAAACCTTGAAAATTATTTTTCAAATATACGTAAACTTGGACTTTATTACGAAGAATTGGACTATGGGAAAAGTTTAGATTTTCTGTTGATGACAGTGAATAGTATAGAGAATGAAAAATAACTTACTCTTTCACAAACTTCAACACACTTTCTCCATCTTTATAATTCAATCTTAAAAAGTAAATTCCTTTTTGAAGTTCGGAAACATCGATTGAGTTAACAGTATTCAAACCTTCTAAAATTAATCTACCATTTACATCCCTTACTCCATAAGTTGTCCCAACTTGACCATTCTTCAACGTCAGACTTGTTTTTACAGGATTAGGAAAAATACTCATTGATTGAACGGGGCTAATTTCCTCCGTTCCCAGAACCAAACTATTACATGGAAGAATTATTTTACTTGGATAAGTAGCATTATGATAAAATTGAATAGTTGCACTATTTGTATCTCCTGCAACATACATCGTTCCACCATTTTGTAAATTCACATCCCAACGGGTAGAATTATTTCCGCTCACATAGACTTTTAATTGATGTCCTGCTTTCCAGGTATAATTAGCAAAAGGAAGCTCAACTTCAACACTAAAAACATTCCCTGGCGTCATAAAAACTTCATCTGCTAACGTATATCCATTTCTAAAACGCATTCTTCGAATTCCATCGTTTATCAACATATTTCTTCCATCTGGATAAACATCGACTAAACGTATCGCCATATCTCCATCAAGTTGATCACTTTCAAGATATAAATCGATTTTAATTCTACCAGAAACACTCACATCTTCAACCAAATCAGGAGTAGAAAAAGTAAGTACGTCAGATCTACCTTCCAATGATATTTGATCCAACGGACCTTGAGCTAAACCTGCTTTTAAGGTTGGTCCTCCTAACGTAGGTGAAGGATTTTTCGGATCAACAGTAAAGGTTGTACTTCCTGTTCCTGTTTGTAAATTCAATTCACCATTTTCTTTAAAAAAAAGATTTTCTGTATTTGAAATTTCAATTGAAGTGGCGCTCGAATAAGCCCAAGAATCTTTTCCTAATTCATAATACGTAATCGGTGAAGTAGATTCCCAGCCATTCGCCTCATTCAATAGGTAAAACTGAAAAAATGCTCTCGCCATCGTATCACATTTCTGTGCAGCCATTGGGTAAGTTAATTCACCTTGAATAGAAGAACCAACATATGCAGCTCCCGTTCCACCATGCACCCAAGGTCCAATCAAAAACCACTGTTTATCTCGAACAGCAAGATCAGAAGAAGTTCGAGTTGCCGGATACCAATCAACCATATCATCAATATTGTGATCATACCAACCTCCTATTTGTAGAGTCGGTATTTTAATACTTGAAGGATACCAAGTTGTATTTTCGGTAAATTGCCATGATGGACTGTAATACGTATTGGCTAAAATAGTAGTCGATAATCCATAACCCAAAGCATCTAATTGCTCTAAACGAGATTTCTCTAAAACTCCTCCATAAAAATAACCATCGTATGCCGTTTGAGGTTGTGCAACCATCGGTACAGCACATGTATGATTTGGATGATTTTCTTTCGCCGTTTGATATTGAATACCTCCTAAAGCAGATGGTCCCCAAGTTCCAACTTTACCATTTGACCATGTTTGAGCTATAATCCAATCTATTGCATCATAACCATCTTGCCCTC
Source organism: Flavobacteriales bacterium (assembly GCA_947474675.1). GTDB lineage: Bacteria > Bacteroidota > Bacteroidia > Flavobacteriales_D > Crocinitomicaceae > CAIUKX01. The sequence goes on along the minus strand of CANJKA010000065.1, from coordinate 3,259 downwards.
TTTGTGGACTAGCAATCGTCGCTGAAACAGAGCCATAAAAACCCCTCCAATCCAACACCACCCAACAATAAGGACTAGAATTTACATTTTGTAAATATCCCAACGGAAGTCCATTTCTAAAAGAATTTTTATTATAAGGTGTCTGAATTAATACTGTTGGAAAACTTGTACCTCCAGCAGGAACATAAACGTCAGCTGCTAAAAACTTTCCATCACGCATGGGAATACTGACAACGTATGTGGGAGTCATTTGAGCAATTGTGAAATCAATTGTAAAACAAATGAAAAACAGGATGAATAAAATTCGTTTTATCATAATTGTAAAATTTTACATCGTCATCGTAGAGACACGATTAATCGCGTCTCTACGATGACGATTTTATTTTCGAGGTTTAATAATTAATCGTAACGACAAATTGTACGTAATATAATTCCAAACCCAATTCAAAAATACAACAAATTTATTTTTTATCCCAAGAATTGATTTTAAATGGACAACTAACCAAACAACCCACGCGAAAAAACCTTGAAAATTATAATTAGGTAATTCAACAACCGCTTTATTTCTACCAACAGTTGCCATACTTCCTAAATTCTTATACTTAAATGGTTTCAAAGGTTTACCATTAAAAATACGTTTGAAATTTTCACCCAAATTTTTCCCTTGCTGAATGGCAGGTTGCGCCATTTGAGGATGACCTCTCGGATATTCATCTGAAATCATACAAGCAACATCTCCCAGCACAAAAACATTTTCACAATCTGCGACTTGATTAAAAGTATCAACAAAAACTCTTCCTCCAGGCGCGTCTGACTTTTCAGGTAATCCTGAAATTCTGTTTCCAATAATTCCAGCAGCCCAAATCAATGTTTTAGTTGGTATTTTTTCACCTTCTTTTAATTCAACATATTCTCCATCGTAATCTAACACATGCGTATTGTTATACACTTCAACACCTAATTTTATCAAGTATTCTTTTGCTTTCACGCATGACACTTCTGACATTGCATTTAAAACTCGAGGAGAACCTTCCAACAGGACAATTTTCATTTTAGAAAAATCCATTTCTGGATAATCTTTTGGCAATATAAAACTTCGCATTTCAGCTAGAGTTCCTGCAACTTCAACTCCTGTAGCTCCACCTCCAACAACAACAATGTTCAAGCATTTTTGTCTTTCCTCTTCATTAACTGAGTTTATAGCATCTTCTAAGCGTTGAAAAATCGTATTTCTAAGTGCTAATGCTTCAGCAATACTCTTCATTGGCAATGCCCTTTCCTTAATTCGTTGATTGCCAAAAAAATTAGTATCCGCACCAGTAGCAATTACCAAATAATCGTACTGAATGTTGCCAATAGTCGTTTCAACAATTTTATTCTCTGTTTGAATATTTTTAACATCAGTCAATCGAAAATGAAAATTCTTTTCGTCGTGAAAAATTTTACGAAATGGAAAAGCAATCGAACTGGGTTCTAATCCTGCAGTAGCGACTTGATAAAACAATGGTTGAAACTGATGATAATTATTTCGATCTACTAAAACAACCTGAAAATCAGACTTTAATACTTCCTGAGCTAGTTTTAAACCTCCGAATCCACCACCAACTATTACGACTCTTTTTTTCTCTGAAATAGGAATATTTGCATCCATGTTTTGTGCTATTTAGTTTTGATAGTAAATGTAATTTTAATATCCGACGAGTCAATCAAAAATCTATTATTTAACAAAAAAAGGGAGAATCAATTATATCTTTAGATTATCCAAACAAATAATTATTACTTTTAAAATTTAAATACTCAATTTTCAACATGAATACAAAAAGTCGTGAAATCATTGTTCATTCTTCGCAAGAATCCTTCAATGAATTAAAAAATGGAAATATTCGTTTTTTAAAAGGTGAATCTATCAATACAAACTATTTAGAACAAATTGAACAAACCAAAAAAGGTCATCAAGCACATGCAGTCATTTTGTCGTGCATGGATGCAAGAGTCCCACCTGAAATTATTTTTGATCAAGGAATAGGTAATTTATTTGTTATTCGTAACGCTGGAAATCTAGAAGATGAAAACGTAATTGGAAGTATTGAATATACAGTCCGTTACTCCACAGCAAAACTTATTGTTGTAATGGGACATAGCCATTGTGGTGCTGTAACTGGTGCTTTGAATGATATTCAACACGGTCATTTATCTCAATTGGTTGAACAGATTAAACCTGCGATCAAAACCGATAAATCATGTGAAAACATATTAACTGACACAGCAAAATTTAGTGTACTTCAAACAATAAACGACATAAAAGAAAGAAGTGAATCTATTTCTGAACTGTTGATGGAAGAAAAAATATCTATTATTGGAGCTTATTATGAAGTTGAGACGGGAGAAGTGTTTTTCTTTGAATAAATTAATACGAAAGGTTATTTAGAATTTTTTAAATCACATTTTTCATTAAAAAGAATAGCCTAATCCAATTGAAAAACGCATTCCTGATTGCCTAAAATTATTTATTGAATATGAATCTTCCTTAGAAAATTTAGAAACAAAAGTCGGTCTCCAAGATGCTTTTGACATATCATTCCAACAATCAATTTTTAAAGACATTACGAAACGGTTTATTTTGACTCTTGGAGTAATACTAATGACTGGACTAAAAAATGGATTTTTCATTGTTTTAAAATCTACATTTTTCAATGTAATTCTTCCTAAATCTAATCCTCCACTTACGATTAAATCAAAGTTTGACAACGAATAATATAAGTCTTTACCACAATGAAAACTAAAAGTTGAACTTGAAAGTGTTGAATTGATTGTGTCATTTATAGCCAATTGAACTGGAACAATTGTTTTAAAGGATAAGTGTCCATCGAAAGTATGATGAGAATCATCATAACTACTACCTGTAGTAGTTATTCTGCCAGACAAACCTATTCCAATTTCATGCAAAGGTTGATTAAAATTGATATGATCTATTTGATTAAATGAATTGTAGAATTGATTATTGAGTACCTTTGAAGAATAATAAACTTCAAACGCTGTTATTGAATGATGAGCAGGTTCTGTGTAGGGTGGTAATATTGTATCAATTGAATTAATTTCAATAGAATCATATTCATATTGTGCTTGACAATTGAAGGCTATTACTTGTGATAAAAATAGAATGGTAATTAGTATGATTTTCATTCTTACAAATATACGAATTAATAATTATTCCCTTCCCCCTTCGGAGGGGGACCGAGTGGGAGGATTTTTTGACAGT
>CANJKA010000064.1 GCA_947474675.1 Flavobacteriales bacterium | reverse complement strand
TATGACAGTTCTATTTTTAGATGAAGTTCATGAAGTATTAGCGACGCGATTAACAGACGCAGGGTATTCTTGTATTCAAGCTGCTGAATTTTCTCTTGATGAATGTCAACAAGCACTTAAAACTGCTGATGGGATTGTTATTCGTTCGCGTTTTCCAATGAATGAAGCTTTCTTAATAAATACTCCTAATCTTCAATTTATTGCTCGTTCTGGTGCAGGAATGGAAAATATCGACGTTACTTATTGTCAGAGTCGCGGTATTAGACTTTATAATTCTCCAGAAGGTAATAGAAATGCGGTTGGAGAACATGCTTTAGGAATGCTTTTATCTTTAATGAATAAATTACATACTGCTGACAAAGAAGTTCGAGAAGGTAAATGGGATAGAGAAGGGAACCGTGGAGTTGAATTGGATGGAAAAACGGTCGGAATTATTGGCTATGGAAATAACGGAAAAGCATTTGCTAAAAAGCTAAAAGGTTTTGATGTCAACGTTTTAGCTTATGACAAATACAAACAAAGTTTTGGGAGTGAGTTTGTTAAAGAATGTACACTTGATTCAATTTTAGATCAAGCAGATGTTATTAGTTTTCATATTCCTCAAAATGAAGAAACTCTTTTTTTTGCAAATGCTGATTTCTTTCATAAAATTGAGAAACCAATCTTTTTATTGAATTTATCAAGAGGTAAAATTGTTGATACTTCAGCCTTGGTAAAAGCAATTGAGAATGGTAAGGTTTTAGGTGCAGGTTTGGATGTTTTAGAATATGAAAAATCAAGTTTTGAATCTTTTTTTGAACAAGAATTACCAATTCCGTTTCAGTATTTATTGAATTCTTCGAAGGTTATTCTTTCTCCGCATGTTGGAGGATGGACAAATGAAAGTTATTTTAAATTAAGTAATGTTTTAGCAGATAAAATCTTAGCTAATTAAACTGCAATCTTATGAAAAATATATTCTTTATTGTTGGCTTGTTTTTTATTGTAACTTCTTGTTCTAAAGAAGCGAAATTAAATCGTTATATAGGAGGAACGTGGAAAGTTATTTCGTATAAAATTGAACCAACTTCTAAAATAATTTATGTAAACGGAAATCCTCAAACGTTTAGTTCTGAAATGACATTTGTATTTAAATATGACTCTGAAAATACAGGTAAAGTTACTTTTAAAGAAACAACGACACAAGATTCAAATTCTGAATCTGGAACGTATCTTTTAGAAAGTGATGATGATCTTACAATTACATACGGCTTAGGTACTTTTCCTGGTGATGTACAAACATTTTCGATTTTTAGCTATGATAAATTAAATCTAGAAATGGATGATTCGAATGGTAAGAGATATGTTTTAAAAAAGCAATAAATGTATATTTTATATATTGAGAGAAAGTGCAGAACTTTCGAAGACTGAACGGTAGTGACAAGATATTATAGGAATTGATAATTGCAATTGATGTAAATAACGTTTGTTTGGCAAATCTACATCGTCATCTCCCTCGATCCCTCTTCAAAGCTAATCTTTTTAAACATCTTTTTAATTTACATTAAGACATTCAATTACAGCTTCGTATAACATTTCTCTTACTTTTTCTTGACGAAAAGTAAGCAAAAATCAAGATATTTTAAGGAAGTTTACAAGCTTCCCTGCGTTATCTTTTTGTCTACTCTAGAAAGAAGTCCAATCTAAACAGCTTCGCAATCAATTTTTTAATCAATAATAAATATTTGTGTATAAAGATTAGCTTCAAAGAGGGAAGATAAACATTAACCATTTCTCTCATTAAGAAAGGAAGAATGCAGGTAAGAATTGCAATTGATGTAAATAACGTTTGTTTGACGAATATACTTGGTCATCTCCCTCGGTCCCTTTTCAAAGAGGGAAGATAAACATTAACCAATTCTCTCATTAAGAAAGGAAGAATGCAGGTGAGAATTGCAATTGATGTAAATAACATTTGTTTGACGAATATACTTGGTCATCTCCCTCGGTCCCTCTTCAAAGAGGGAAGAAGCCTAAACCTATTATTTCAAAAGAAAAACAATCGGACTTAGATTAGTAAATAATTTGGAGGTATAGAATTATATTTATTCAATAAAAAACCCCCAAGTTCAAAAGAGCTTGGGGGTTTAAAATATTAAATTTTAATATTATTTGATAACTACTTGTTGAGTGTAAGAAGTTCCTTCAGTAGAAACAGTTACTAAGTATGTACCAGCAACTACTTCATTAACTGGTACAGCGATTGCTTGAGCACCAGATAAATTTGTATAGTTGTTAGAAACTACAGTTCTTCCAGAAAGATCTACAATTGATACAGTATAATTAGAATTAATTGCTTCGAACGCTACGTTTACTAATCCATTAGCTGGGTTAGGATAAACATTTAATTTGAAATCTTCTTTAGAGATAGTATTCAATCCACCTGTTGCGTTTAATTCATATTCTTTAGCGTTTACAACAACACCTGTAGCTTGGTCAATCAAAAGAACAGTAACATGCATGTTAGTTAAAGTACTTGTAGCTGGAACTGTATAATTGAAAGTATAACTTGCTACTTGACCATCAGTGATTACTGCAGGAACAGAACCAGCTTGACCGTTGAATCCTCCAAGTAATGCACGTCCAACGTGAGGATAAACCATATCTGCAGCTAATACTGGATTAGGTTTACTTTCATATCCACCCATAACTCCAGCAGCATTATTTGCATAATAGTTAGCTTGGTTGTAAGTTGTACCTGTTCCAGTTACGTTGTTTTCTGAAATTATTGCAGCTAAACGTAAGTTAGCAGCAGCATAAGGAGTTTTAAAAGTTGCTGATCCAACGATTGTAAAAGCAGAACCTGAGTTTGTGATTGTCGCTGAAATTGCAGCTGGTGGAATCTTTGTTATGCGTGAAGCATAATAAGTATCAAAATCTGCAGTACCTGCATCAATTCCTAAATCTTCTCTATCTACATTTGCACTTGGGAATCCTGAAAAGTTACATCCTGCATCATATTCAGTTACTGTCATTACATCTCCATTGTGAGCTGCAATACCAATAAATCCAGTTGGATGATCAACATACGCTTTATTCATGGCAACAGCACCTCTAGGACACCATCCACACCATGTTCCTGTACCTTCTTCAAACAATACATTTTTTTCAACTAAAGCACTTACTGTATTGAAGTCTTGTGCATCAACATTGTTTGCCATGTTAGGATCAGTTCCACCGTTTACATTTGTAATTGTAACGGTAATGTTTTTTTCAACTGCTGTAGCATAAGTTACTGCTGTTGGGTGATTTACATTTGCAGTTGCACCTGCAGCTATGTTACAAGTAATAACTGAACTATGAGAAGTTCCGTCATTCCAATCTGCAGTTACAGATGTAATTGCATTAGAACCATCATTCGTTATTGACATTGCAACAGTGTTGTTAGTACTAACTAATGAATATCTATTCAATGTTGCACTGTTTAAGATAGCATCATTTGGTGATGGCATTCTTACTTTAACATTATCAACAAATAATAAGAACATATCATTTGAATTGTTAACGATTGCAACATAAATAGTTTGACCAGAGTATGCAGACAAGTCTAATGATACTCCTGTGAATGTATTAGGTGCAGCAGCTACAGTAGAAATTGCAGCAGCTGTAAAATTTGCAACCGCTTGACCTACTGTGTTTACATAAACTTTATAACCATCAGAATAAGTAGCATCAGGTGCCATTACATCAAAGTTTAAAAAATAACCTGTTGCAGGTACAGTAATTGCAGGTGTTACTAACCAGTCATTAGATGTTCCAGCAGGTGTATACCAACTAGTTGAAACCATTTGATTTCCTGTTAATGGAGCAGTAGCAGCACGAGCGACCCATGCGTCAGTTACATAATTAACATTTGTTGCTGGAGTTAATGCATCAACATTATGTACTGCCCAACCAGCAGGTAATGTAAGCGCAGCATCAAAGTTTTCGCTAAAAATAGTCTGACCGAATGATACAGTCGAAGCTAAAATAGCACTTACAAAAAGTAAATTTTTCTTCATAAATATAGTTTTTAAATTTATTATAGTTTTTCAAAATTACGTAAATAATTTATTTATTTTAACGTGGATTCTTAATTTTATTGAATTCCTAAACTAAATTTTCCGATCTAAATTTGACAGAATTCAGTCATTTTTTTAATTTTTCTATTTATAATTTAATTTTCCTTATTATTATCATATTTAAAGATAAAATACTCAAATCGCTGTATATATTGAGTTTCATTAAGTATTTAGCGGATGTTTCTTAATTTTATTTTTTAAAAAATCACAAATTACGTCTTTTTAGTGGTTTTTAATCTTCTTTTGTTAACTTTTAAAAAATTATATTTTGATTATTTTATTGCTATTATTGGACTTCTAGAAATTTTTAAAGTAACTATTAGGTTGATTTTATTATAAAATGTAAAATTAATCTTCAAAAAACCCAAGTTGTTTCAATGTTTCCTTAGGTTCTGGAATATCATCTTCAGTAAAAGTTTTCAATACTTTCTGAGTCAATTTAGTCAATTTAACAATTCTATTTGCTTGATTTTGAGCACAAATTTCAAAAATATTTCTCATAACACGTGCATTTCCAAAGGTTTCATCTTTTTTATCATACAATAAATCAATGGTGTCGTTTAACTTTTCTTTGGCTTCTTCGTTCAAAATGAAATCTGAATTTTTACAGTAGGATTGAAAAATTTCAATTTTTCAGAAGAACGAATATCTCTAATTCTTTGAGTAGCTCATCAAAATAAGTTCCTTCCCCTTGATTTTTTTCAAAAAAGAGGATGTCTCAAAATTTGTAATTTATTTAAAAATTAACAATGTAAGTTTATATAGTTAAAAGTAAATATAATAGTTTGTTGTTGATTTACAATTTGTTAATTAGCTTTATCAAGTAACTTATATGTTCTTATAATCCCTCCTAAATGGTTCAAAAAAAATGAAAGGCTGTCCTTTTGAGACAGCCTCCTTTCAAAAAATTCATGATTCAAAGATTATAATTTAAATTTAACTGAAGTTTTTAAATAACCGTAATCTCAATCTAAACCGTAATCTCAGTCTCAATATTTCTTACAATTCAAACTTAATCCCTTGCGCTAATGGCAAACTGTCTGAATAGTTAATTGTATTTGTTTGACGTCTCATGTAAACTTTCCAAGCATCAGATCCTGACTCACGTCCTCCACCTGTTTCTTTTTCACCACCAAAAGCACCACCAATTTCAGCACCAGAAGTTCCGATGTTTACGTTAGAGATACCACAATCTGAACCAACACATGATAAGAATAATTCAGCTTCTTTCAAGTTGTTTGTCATAATTGCAGATGATAATCCTTGAGGAACACCATTTTGAATTTTGATTGCATTTTCAACTCCTCCTGAATATTTCATCACGTAAAGGATTGGAGCAAATGTTTCGTGTTGAACAACTGCATAATGATTTTCAGCTGCAACGATTGCTGGTTTAACATAACATCCAGACTCATATCCTTCACCTGATAAAACACCACCTGCAACGATTAATTTTCCTCCTTGTGCAACTGCTTGCTCTAAAGAATCAAGGTACATTTGAACTGCATCTGTATCGATAAGTGGTCCAACGTGATTATTTTCATCTAATGGATTACCAATACGAAGTTGTCCGTATGCTTTTGCCATTGACTCTAATACTTTATCATAAATATCTTCGTGAACGATTAAACGACGAGTTGAAGTACAACGTTGTCCAGCAGTTCCAACAGCACCAAATACAGCACCTGGAATTACCATTTTCAAATCACAACTTGGAGCCATGATGATTGCGTTGTTTCCTCCTAATTCTAATAAAGAAGATCCTAAACGAGCACCAACTGCAGCACCAACTGATTTACCCATACGAGTAGAACCTGTTGCAGATACTAAAGGAACACGTTTGTCTTCTGCCATTAATTTTCCAAGTTCAGCTCCACCGATTAATACACATGAAACTCCTTCAGGAATATCATTTGCAGCGAAAACTTCATTTGTAATATGTTGACAAGCGATTGCTGTTAAAGGCGTTTTTTCTGATGGTTTCCAAATACAAACATCACCACAAATCCATGCTAATGCTGTATTCCAATTCCAAACCGCAACTGGGAAATTGAAAGCAGAAATAATTCCTACTATTCCAATTGGGTGATACTGCTCATACATTCTGTGTCCTGGACGTTCAGAGTGCATAGTTAAACCATATAATTGACGAGATAAACCAACTGCGAAATCACAGATGTCGATCATTTCTTGAACTTCTCCTAAACCTTCTTGTAAAGATTTTCCCATTTCATAAGAAACTAATTTTCCTAATGAATCTTTGTGGAAACGTAAACGATCCGCTAATTGACGAACGATGTCACCTCTTTTTGGTGAAGGAACTGTTCTCCAAACTTTGAATGCTTCAGTTGCTTTTAAAACAGCCGCTTCATAATCAACTTCAGTTGCAGAATTTACAGATGCAATTAATTTTCCATCAACTGGAGAATATGAATCAATTCTTTCTCCTCTTGTTTTTAACCATTTACTTCCTAATGAAGCTCCGTTGTTAATTTCCTCAATTCCAAATTGAGCTAATATTTCTTGTATTCCAAGATCTTGCATTACTTCAGCCATAGCTAGATAAATTTACGTTTTATAAAAGTGTCACAAAATTAACCCAAAAAAATGAGTAATTATAAGAATAACTATTTTCTCTTCATTTTTTAATCATTTTTGTGATATTTTTTAAGTTAAAAGTGAAATTGATTGAATGTTATACTGTTAATTACATTTTATTGAGTAAATTGACAAGTTAGATTCAAGATGTTAAGATACAAGACATAAAGATTAAAGACCGCTGCACTCAAAGGCGGATGAACTTTAAGGAATTAATTTTAACTCAATTACATAAGTCTTTAAATCTTGAATCTTTCAGTCTTTACTCTTTTTTCAAAACCTTCCAAGCTAAAACAGCTGTTATTGCTCCTAGAATTGGTGCTGACATATATACCCATAAATGTTCTAAATGTCCTGATACTATTGCTGGAGAAAGTGAACGTATTGGATTCATAGATGCCCCGCTAATAGGTCCTGCAAACATTGCTTCTAATAATACAACTCCACCAATTGCTATACCAGCAAACATTCCTTGTTCTTTACTTCCTTTAGCAACATGAACGATAACAAACATGAGTAAAAAGGTCAAGATAAATTCTAAAACAAACGATTGCAAAGGTAAACCTGCAGGCAATGTTGAGCCTAAATCTCCATTCGAAGGAAAAAGAAATTTTAAAGTAAAACTTGCCATAAACGCTCCAATACCTTGACTAACAATGTACGGTAGAACTTCTTTTGTGTCAAATATTTTCCCAACCCAAAAAGCAATGGTTACCGCTGGATTTAAATGTGCTCCTGAAATATCTCCAATTGCATAAATCATAGAAGCTACAATTAATCCAAAAGTGATTGCTACTCCTACATGCGAAACTGATCCGCCAGATTGTTGATCGATCACTATTGCTCCTGTTCCACAAAATACCAAGGCAAATGTGCCTATAATTTCTGCTAAATATTTTTTCATTTTTTACTAAAATTTAAATTGTTTATCCAGGTGAATTGAAAGTAGTATTGATTGAACCAAATTTTTTTTCCAATATTCCATGTTACATATAATAGTCCAGCCTCTATTTTATTTTTTTCATTTATTTTTTTTCCAAAAGCAGCATATCCCCAATTTTCACCATAAATAGCTTCTGTGTTTTTGAAAGTATTAAAAAATGCTTCTTCATAAGCTGTAAAATAGGTTTTTTCACTGATAGCGAAATCTATTCCTAATTGGTAGCGAATTCTGTGTGTAAAAGGAGTTTGATTTGTAATTCTGTTTTGTACAAATCTTCCATCAAATCGAAGACGATGGGACAAATTAAATATTTTTATTGAATGTTTGTATTTAGTCTGAACATAAAACCTGTTTTCGTTGGTATAATTGGCGTACAAAGCATTGGTTCTTTGATAAACATAACTCCCAGTCAAAGATATTTTTGGTTTTATTTGATAAGTTAGAGCTTGTTCCGAATAAAATAAATGAAAATATGCATCTTTCGAAAGATTAGGTTTCTCAAAATTAGCGATTGGAAACGCCCCAAAATAGTACAAGCTATAATTTAATTTATCAGTTAACTTCCCAGAATGATCAATTGTTGGAAATATTCCTGCTAAGTTGATACTTTGACAACTTCCTAACTTTGAGATTAAGTATAAAAAGAGAAAAAGAATAATTTTAGATATACTTTTTAGCATACCTTTAATTTTGAAAAAACATACAATGTTTCTAATGCTATTTGTTGAGAACGCTCATCGTATTTAGAATCTTGAAGTGATGTATTATCAAATTCTTTAGGATCATTATATGTTGTACCTATTCTTAATTCTACACCCGGAATAAATGGGCAATTTTGTTCTGCATCTGAACATGTCATGATAGCTGCAAAAGAGTTGACTGGATTTTCTTTGTCATCATAGACTTTGGAAAAACAAGTTGAATATTCAGTATCACTAAAACAGACTTTATACTTCGGATTAGTTAAAGAGTTATCATCAGTTATTAAAAATCCTGTTCTTTTTAAAGAATTAATTGCATTGATATTAAAAGCAGTCGCTTCCGTTCCACCTGAAAAAGTTGTTACATTTTCAATTGAATAAAATGAAGCAGCAACGGATGCCCAAATTTGACCAAAATGACTTCTTCGAGAATTATGAGTACATACATAAACCAATTTTATTTCACTTTTTAAGTCAATTTTTGTTTGAATATAATTTGATAATTTATGAAGAATTTCTTTTCTTTCAGATGTAATTATATCAAAATCAGAAGTTAATTCGTCACAATATTTTTTAATGTTTGAATACATTTCTTAGATTTTAAAATTTTCAAAACTCTTTACATTGGAAGTTAAATGTATTTTCAAGAATTTTTGACAATACAATTTGATTAAATCACGTGTAGCCTTAAATTCATTTAATATTTCCTCTTCTGTGCCTTTTGCTTTTGCTGGATCAGGAAAATTATAATGAAAACGCAATGCTTTAGATGGAAAATAAGGACAATTTGATTCTGCATTATTACAAACAGTTAAAATCAAGTCAAAATCTATTTCTACATATTCTTCGACATTGTTAGAAGTGTGGTTTGAAATATCAATTCCATCTTCCAACATCACTTTAATCGCTAAAGGATTTACACCATGCGTTTCAATACCCGCACTATAAATTTTTGCTTTTCCTTCTGCAAAAAAACGTAAATATCCTTCTGCCATTTGACTTCTACAACTATTCCCTGCACATAAAACAAGGATATCTTTAATTTTTTTTACCATAATTTTTTATTTTTCATCCTTTAAGAGAGAGTCCCTATAATTCAGAGCGTTTTTCCTCCCCCCTGCCCCCCTCCAAAGCTAATCTTTATACACAAATATTTATTATTGATTAAAAATTGATTGCGAAGCTGGTTAGATTGGTCTTTCTAAAGAAGTAGCTGTACATTTCTTCGTAATTGCGTTTCGCATTTTCTGCGAAAATAAGCATGAAGAAGAGTATTTACGTGCGGTTTTACGAAAAGTAATGTAGTAAAAACTTCCTTAGAAAGATCTTGATTTTTGCTTACTTTTCATCAAGGAAAAGTAAGAGAAATGTGATTCGAAGCTTTAATTGACTGTCTTAATGTAAATTAAAAAGATGTGTATAAAGATTAGCCTTTGGAGGGGGATTAAGGGGGGAGGATTTTCTCCAAGCCCGAAGAAATCACTAAAGCTTCAAGTAGTACAATTATCCTCCCCCTCTTTGTCCCTGCACTGACGTTGGGTCTTCAAAAGCTATCGCTTTTTCTCCTCCAAAGGGGGAAGACATCGCATCTCTTAATTTTTTTAATGTCTTTTAGAATTTCAATTCTGTATAAGGGTAATTTATTCCTTAATCACTTTCACAATTTCAGTTCCGTTTTCAGAATTAATTTGAATAAAGTAAAGTCCAGAATTAATGTTTTCAAGGTTTATGTTTATATTATTTAAACCATTAGTAGAGAATGATTCAATCGTTTTTCCTTCAAGATTTAATAAATGAATTTCTTTTGAATCTTGTAAACCTTCAATCAAAACAGAAGAAGAAGTTGGATTAGGAGATATTTTAAAAGAAGAGATTTCATTTTTCATCATTCCTCCTAAACATCCATCCGTACTAACCGTAATTGAATAATAATCTAAGACAATTGGATTTGCACCTGTTGTTCCCCCAACATAAGCACTTAAATTAAACACTAAAGGATAAACTCCAATTGTATTACAAATACCCGTAATTATTGCACACCCTTTAGTTCCACCGATATAAGCACACCCTGAAGGATTACAAGCTATAGACATTCCCGGAGGTAATCCAGTTACATTATCAATTACAATACTATCAATAGAAGTTGTAATATTCATTCCAAAAACAACAACAACAGTATCTAACGGAACAATGTTTGTGATCGTTTGGGAATAATCAATCCCCACACATGCAGCGGAAAAATTAGTCGCACTATCGGGGTAAACCCCTGGAGAAGTGAATGAAGGATCTGGAGTACATTGCGAATAAGCAACAAATTTGATAATCGATAATAGACAAACAAGTATAGTTTTTTTCATAATTCTGTTTTTTGTAAAAATAAAGAGAAAATTTGAATTTGCCGAAAATTAAAAATTGTGCATAGGCTTAAACTTTAAACAATACAAATCCTTGAAACAGATTCTGTGATTTCGCAGCTTAGATAGATGGTGGAATTTGATATAATATATACTGTCTTTTTAAAAAATATTGATAATTTTACACAACATCAAAATAATACATTGTGAAAGTTTTAGGAATTATTCCAGCTCGTTATGGCTCATCTCGTTTTCCCGGTAAACCTTTAATTGATTTAAAAGGAAAATCAATGATTCAACGTGTTTACGAAGGAGCTAAAAAATCGGATTTATTGTTTGATGTAATTGTTGCAACTGATGACCAACGAATTATTGATGAGGTGAATCGTTTTGGGGGAAAAGTCATGATGACAAAAGATTCACATGTCAGTGGAACAGATCGATGTGGGGAAATCGCCTGTCATTTTAACGATGTAGATGTTGTTATAAACATTCAAGGAGATGAACCGTTAGTTGATTTTCGGCAATTGAATGACCTTGTTTCAGCATTTGAAAACCCTTCTGTTTCGATCGCAACACTTGGAATAAAAGATGTTTCATTAGAAGATATCAATAACACGAATAGGATTAAAATCGTGGTAGATCATCATAATAATGCACTTTATTTTTCAAGAAGTGCTGTTCCAAATTATGCCAATTCAAAAGGGAATCCATTGGAAAATTATCCTTTTTATCGACACATTGGACTTTATGCCTATAGAACAAAAACATTGAGTGAAGTAATTAATCTGCAACCAACTCAATTAGAAATGATTGAATCTCTAGAGCAATTAAGATGGTTATATTATGGTTATACAATTCATATTGTAGAAACAACAATTGAAACACCAAATATCGATGTGCCAGAAGATGTAGAAAAAGTTCTTCCTTTTTTGTAACTTAGTGTATATTCATTCGTATTAAGACTAATAAACTTTATATTATTTCTAGAATAAATACAAATTTTTTCATAACTTTGTGATATGATATCAGTTGAAGAATTAATCGGAAATTTATTGTTGCGCCATAACTGCGTAATTGTTCCCTCTTTTGGAGGATTTGTTGCCAAACAATCTTCAGCTACAATTGATTATAAAAATGGAGTAATGTTGCCTCCTAGAAAATCAATTTTATTCAATCGTCAATTGATTAATAACGACGGTTTATTGATTTCAGAATTTGCATCTACCAATCAAGTATATTATTCATCAGCAGAAGCTACTGTAAAATTCAGTGTTTCAGATTGGAATGAAAAATTACGAAATGGAGAAAGAGTAACGTTAGATAGAGTTGGTTATTTATTTTATGATCAAGAAAAAAACATTTGTTTTGAACAAGATCGTTTTTTCAATCTATTACTAGAATCTTACGGATTAGGAAAAGTTCATTTTGTAGCTGAAGAAGATCTTCAAATTATTCAACACAAAGTTGAGATTAAGCCAGTTTACTTTGATGAAGAAAAAGAAGCTACTCCTTTTAAACTAGTTACTTTACCAATATTAGAAGTAGAAAGAGAAAATTCTGAGGAAAGTGTTAATATTATTGAACATCCTGAAGTAAAATCTTCTTCAAAAATGTGGAAATATATTGCCGCAGCAGTATTAATCCCAATTGGATTTTATTCATTCTGGATTCCTATGAAAACAAATGTTTTAGAATCAGGAGTTTTATCATTTAGAGATTTTAATACTTTTTATAAAGCGGAAGAAGGATCTTATTTAAAATCAAATTTTGCGAATAGTAAATTTGTAACATCTTCTGAAAGAACATTAGAAGAACAAACAAAAAATTTACCTTCAGATGTTTATGTATATTCTTATTCCTTTGATGGAGAACCAATTCACGTTCTTTTAAAAGAAAACACTTCTGGTATAACTGAAGCCAATGTTGAAGTAATTAAAGCTCCAGTTGAAGTAATCACACCAAAAATAGAAGTCGTAAAAACACAAAAAACACCGGTTTCAAAATCAGGTTCATTGCATTTTATTGTAGGAAGTTTTTCGAATGAAGAAAATGCAAAAGCCGTTATTGCTGATCTTAAATCAAAAGGGTTAGAAGCTTATCAACTTGTGGATAAAGGTTTGTTTAAAGTTAGTGCTGGAAATGCAAAGAATTCTACAGAAATGAAATCTATTTCTGAAAAATCAAAAACAATTGGATATTCAGGCTGGACATTGGTTAAATAATTTCCTCACTCTCGATTCCCTTCAGAAGGGGGAAACTATTAATAAAAGTTTAACAGTCTAAGAGCAAAGACGATCTATCGTCTTGCCGTCTTTCATCTTATTTTAGTATATTTGGAGCAAATAAAACTTATATAAATGAAGAAAATAGCTCTTAATATCCTTTTCATAGGATTTTTTACTGTTGTTAATGCTCAAGATACTACAACAAATTCAGAAAAAAGTGAATATAAATTCACGAAGGTTTCCTTATTGGACGCTACTCCCGTTTTAAGTCAGGGTCAAACTGGAACTTGTTGGAGCTTTTCCGCATTGTCATTTTTTGAGTCAGAATTGATAAGAAAAGGAAACAAAGCACCTGCTATATTATCTCAAATGTTTATTTCACGTAAAGCGTACGAAGCAAAAGCTGAAAAAAACGTACGTGTTGATGGAAAAATTAATTTTTCAGAAGGTGGAGCATTTCATGATATTCCTTACGTTATAAGAAATTATGGTATTGTCCCACAATCTGTTTATACAGGGTTAATAAATGGGAATGAGGAATATAACCACGCAGAAATGTTTAGCGTTCTTAATGGAGCTTTAAAAGGCTTGTTAGAATACATGAAGGAAGATATGGATGCTGATGGATTATCTGCTTCATGGAAACCCGCATTAAATGGTATTTTAGATGCTTATTTTGGTGCTGATGTTAAAGAGTTCGATTTTAATGGAAAAAAATACACGCCTAAATCTTATGCACAATCATTGAATTTAAACATGGATGATTATGTTTCAATTACTTCTTTTACAAATCATTCTCCATATTCTAAATGCTTTTTAGCAATTTCTGATAACTGGGCTTGGGGTGAAAGTTACAATGTAGAAGTAAATGATTTAGCTGATATTGCTGAAAATGCTTTAAAAACAGGCTATACTTTAGCTTGGGGAGCAGATGTTTCTGAAAAAGGTTTTAGCTTTAGAAATGGAATTGCTGTTGTACCTGAAGATGCTTCTACAGTAGAAGTGAGTGGAAGAGATAATAAAAATTATTCTGACGCTGGAGCTGAAAAGAAATCTAACGCTTTTATAACACCAGTAAAAGAATTAACGATTACTGCAGAATTACGTCAGAAAGGATATGATAATAAAACGACAACTGATGATCATGGAATGCATATCGTTGGAATGTACAAAGATCAAAATGGAACGCGTTTCTTTTTAGTAAAAAATTCTTGGGGAACATCTAATTTTCCTAAAGGATACTTATATGTGTCTGAAAATTATTTGAAATATAAAACGATTAATATATATCTGCATAAAGATGGTATTCAGTCTTCTATCAAAAAGAAATTAAACTTTTAAGTAAGGTATAAACTAAAGTTAATCAAAAGTTATTTTATATTTAGTTGGGAATTAATATTTTTTTTGTATCTTTCTGAAAAATTCTACTACATGAACAGATTAACGCCAGCGGAAGAGCAAGTAATGTTGCGATTATGGAAATTAGAAAAGGCATCCATAAAACAAATTGTTGAGCTTTATAAAGATTCTATTCCAGCTTATAATACGACATCAACGATTGTTCGTATTTTAGAAAGAAAGAAATTTATCAAGCACAAATCAGTAGGTCGTGGTTATATTTATATGCCAAAGATTTCTCGAGATAGTTACAGAGAATACCTTACTGAGTACTTATTAAAGAACTATTATGATGCTGAAAAGCCTTTGTTAATAGAAGAAATTAATAAAATTTAAAAATTAAAGACTCCAAATTTTGGAGGCTTTTTTATTCTTTTTATTTTCGTTTCATTAATATCCGTTTCAATCAGACTAAAATTAGCGAAAGTATTCTTGGTAAACTCAAATCAATTGATCCATTGTTAAACTATTAGAACATCCATTTGATGCTGATTCTAACGTAATATCATAGCAGCCTTCGGTCGAGAAAATATGTGAAAGTTAAAGGAAAACCAATACAACCACTCATATGTTTGTATTCACAAATAAAAGCAAAAATACTTCAATCAAATTAACTCTACCATCCAAAATCAATAAGATATTTTCTATTTTAGTTTTTTTATAAATGATGAAAAAGGATGAGAGCTGGTAAAGTCCTAAATAAAATAATCTCGAAATAATAGAACGTTAACAAATGAATATTCACAATAATTTAGGTAAGAAAATTATTAAACCAATACTTAAAGCAATAATTGAAGCAATTAAAACTCCTCCAGCTGCTAAATCTTTTACCTTTTTTGCTTTTTCATGGTAATTTGGAGACACTAAATCAGTTAGATATTCAATAGAAGTATTGATAATTTCAGCCACAAAAACAAACCCGATTGCAAATACTATAAAACACCACTCTGTAATTGATAGGCTCATATAAAAACCCATGAATATTACTAATAACGCTGAAAGTAGATGAATCCAAGCATTGTGTTCTGTTTTTAAAAGTAGAATTATACCTTCTATTGCAAATTTAAAACTTTGAATTCTATTCGATATTGAAAATTTATTTGACTTATTCATATGTATTTTAATTTGTTTTTTATTTATCTACGATGCTGCTTCGCGGTGTCATATGGTATCGCCATTTAAAATTCATCGGTATTGTTGATCAATTTTGGATCATGGCTTATTTCATACTTAGAACTGATGAAGTAAATGGATAAATAACTGAAAATTAAAAATATTCCAAAGCCAAAAGTAACACCTATAATTTTTGAAAACACAGCTGGATCTGCAAAATTTGCTAATAAATGATGTATTAAACGGAAAGGATGAACCACAATATCCCAACTATTCAATCTTTCAAATCTACCTAAATAAATTCCATAACCAGATAAAAACAAGATTGAAATAATTATACTCCATGATTTTTTGACAGAATACACTTTTAAAAGTAAGCTATGAATATCAATTAAAGAGGCGAATCCAAGTATTAATCCATTCCAAACAAATGAAGTTATTAGCAATAAATCGAACCATAACGGAACACCTATCTTTGGTCTAAGATGAATAAAATCAGTTACAATATAGGGTGCGTTTGGAAAAAAAACGAGCCATGAAAAAAAGAATATATAGGTTTTTAAGTTCTTACCAAATTGCTCTTGATACAATAAATATTGCGAAAAGAACAATGGAATCCAAGCTAAAATTAAATTCCAGACCAGAAAACGATAATTAAAATTACCGGAAATTTGAAATCGAATCAGTAATAGGATAACACAAATCCCTGAACTGATTGCTAAAAAAACATTTTTTTGATTAATATATTTCATATTCTAATGTATTAATTTAAAAAATTTAGGTGGTTGGTGATTTATCGATTGGCTGTATATTTTTTTGTTTTATATTTTTTTAAAGCTTCAATCGCTTTTGCATCTTGGTAATTCCATGATTTCCATGAAAAAGGGGAATGATTCTTATTAAAAAAATAAATCTTTGAATTTAGCATCCTTGAATATTGATATTTAATTGATTTATCTTTTATACTATCTTTCAATTCTATAAAAGCAGGAATATTTGAATCAGATAGTGATAAAATATAATAAACATCGTATTCCATTTTTGCTCCTTTATTAAAATCGATAATTAATTTATCCCAATTTATTAAAGAAGAAATAAGAAATACTGCATAAAATGTCCATCCATTTAAACGAACCAAATACAGATTAATTTTTACTTTGTATACTTTTAAAAGAGTAGTAATTAAACCGATTAAAGTTAGAATTGCATATATATAGATTCCAATTCTTTTGTAGGTAAGTCCGTAATTATTGATGTAAATACTATTCTTAAAACATACAGATAAAAGCATAAATATATTCTGCATAATCCAAAAATAAGCGAGCATTTTGAAGGTCTTATTTTCTTTATAGAAATTTAATTGACCTCTGAAATAGAAGAGTATAATCGCTATTGAAATCGCAATCGACACTACTAACATTCCGACTCCTTGATGAAGAAATTGAGCTAAAGTTAGGTTTCCCGGAACTTTTTGATCCACGAATAAAAAGTTAAAATCTAATAAATTCACGACTGCGATTAATACATTCAAAAGGATAAATAATAATTTACCAGAAAAATATTCATCAACAACAGCTATCGGTTTTCCGAAAAGATGAAGTTCTTTTTTGTTTTCTGAATTTATATCTAAGGTATCAACCTCATCGATTGACACTAAATCTTGTATTTTCATCGCATGAATAACCCCATATAAAAAGGCAAATCCAGTTAAGGTAAAAAATATCCAACCCCAAGAAATCCAATCAAAATTGATTTTATTCGCAAAAGAAGCAAATATTGGATTTGAATTTTTATACATAAAAAAGAAGATGACTGTTATTAAAACAGGGATAGAAATTAACAATGCTTTTTTACGGAAATTACTGACGTCTACAGATTCACTTTTTTTCTCAGACTTATCTAAATACATCAAAATTGGAGAAGACAAGGTGGAATATAAACCATAAATTAATGAGAAAAACACACTCGATTTATCATCTAAACTCATTCCAATCAAGATGAAAAGTGAAATATAATTCGCTAATAATGAAAGGGTATTTCCCAAATAAGAAACACTGAAAGCCGTTATTAAACAACTTAATGCGATAACGAGCCAGTTTTTATTTTTTAAAATCTCTTTATTCTTTAAAACCATAGCTGCTATGATTACCAATGTGAAAATACTCAAGTTTAATCCTGGTAATTCTCCGTAAAACAGGAAGCTATAGATAGCTGTCATTCCTGTTAAAATCCAATCGTTTTTTTTCATTTTATTTGTTTTTATGTATGTAAATTTTTGAACCATATAAGGAATATAAGGTCATATAAGAGTAGTGTGCAATTTGGTATTTTACAATTTGAGTAAAGTACATTATAACCCACACTGCTTATATGTTCTTATAATCCCTTATATGGTTCAAAAAAAGCGGGGTTAACTGCTAGATTAAGTAGGGTTAGACAGTGCATTGATTTTCATTATTTTTTCGATTTTTCTTACTTTCACATAGCAAATCCAAAGTGGAATAAATCCAAAAACACCGAAGGCACAATCGATCAGTCTCCAATAGAATGGAATAGATCTGATTGATCCACAAATCATTGCAAGAGGAAAAACCATTGCACAGGCGATCATTCCAAAAATTAGAACCCAAACATTTTTAACGGGATCTAACAAAGGACCTATAAAAGCAACTCCTATGACAATGTGAGCGAAAGCCAACCAATCTGTTCCATAGGATAATTGAGGATATTCATTATTCATTTTCTGTACAGCGTAGTATATTTGAATTACCCATTCTCTCATAAAAGAAGGGAAAAATGAATCATTGTGTACCAACCATTTTAATTCTGTTTCAATTGGAAAAGCTGTAACACCACTTAGTATTAGTAACACCACAAAGGCAATTAACCATCTTTTGATGCTTTTTCTCTCAATTTTTTCTGTTTCGTAAATCATAATCATAAATTTTAAATTAAAAGTACTTTGAGTTTCAAAGTTATTGTACAAATTTTTTTACGTAGCTTTCCTAATAAGCGATTCTAAAGCAGATAAATGTTCAGAAAAAGCGAGCTTTCCAGCATCTGTTGCAAGATATGTTGTATTAGGTTTCTTTCCTACAAATTGCTTTCGAACTTCTATATAACCCAACTTTTCCAATGCTGTAACATGACTCGCTAAATTCCCATCAGTAATATTCAACATTTCTTTTACGGTCGCGAAATCCATTGAGTCATTCACCATTAATATGGACATGATTCCCAATCGAATACGACTCTCGAAAGCCTTGTTTATATTTTCAATATAGTTCTTCATTTTTCGTACTTAAAGTACATTACAAAACCGTAAACAATGTGTAAAACTCCAAATCCTAATGCCCAGAATATTAATCCATATCCTATAAATATAGATGCTAGTAATCCCAAAACAATTTCACAGATTCCTAAATACCTGATATCGTTTAACGTGTATTTACTTGCATTAATTAAAGCTAAACCGTAAAAAATTAAAGTTGCAGGAGCGATCAATCCGATAACACCATGGTAAAACATAATCAAACAAAATATTCCTCCTGTTCCAAGTGGTAACATCAAATTAATCAATAATCTTTTTGAAGTAGCGTCACAAATTTTTTGATTATTTTTCTTTGCTTTTCGAATCGTAAAATAACTTCCAAAAGCTATAGAAGACAATAATACAAAACTCGCATTTAAAAAAAAGAAAAGATAAAACTCAATGTATACATCTCCTCCTAATAAAGAAAAATAATGATTCTCTGAAATAGAAATTAAATAGTAATAAGCAACAACAGAACCTATTAAAGCAAAGATTCCTGCGAAAATTCCAGATAACCCACTCAATGAAATGAATTTGGTTGACTTTTCCATCATTGATCTAATCTCTGATAACGTGTCTAAATGCTGATTTTTATCTTCCATATTTACTTTTTAAAAGTACTTTGTAATGCAAAGTTAGAATAAATATTGAATTTGATTCACTTTTGCTAAAATATTTTTGAAAATAAATGAGAATCCTTGTCTTAATCAGCAATAATATGTTCCGCTTTTCTTTCTAACATTGCACTTAAAGCAAAGGTGGCTAACCAATGTTCACCCATATAATCTCCGTCAATTATAGAAGGCAATGAAAAAGCTAAATGTTGATCGGCAATTTTTAAAAGGTGTTTATAGCGGGTATCATATTTAGCTAATCCATACAAACACCAAGCTCTACTGAAATTTAAGCCATCTAAGTGTACCAATTTCCCATCCGATCTATCGCTTACTTTACCGACTTCCCACTTAAAATCTGATTGACACATTTCCGGTAGAAATTTTTCAAACCACAGAATAAATTCACTTTTAGGTAATATTTTGCGCATTAAATCTACTTCTTCCATTGCTGGAGATAGGAAATCATAACCACTTGGTTCATAGTTTAAAGGATAATTTTTATCTGTAAAATAAAAGTCCTTGGCCCTATTTTGAATCGCTAGCTTGAATGCATTATTTTTAATTTGAATCGAATAATCATAAGCCATTGATAAACCAAATGCAGTATTAATATGCTCACCTGTTCGAATAGGATAATTTAATTTTGGTAAAAAAGAAATGTACTTCTCGGTTACTAATGCTGCTAAAGGAGAAATATTTTCTGCCCATTTCTTAGCCTCTTTATCATCCCATGTCAATAATTCTTGGTGTAATTTTAGAATCCAGGCCCAACCGTAAGTTCTTTCAAATGAATCATTGAATTTTGTTTTAAAAAAGTTTACTTCTTGAAGAATATTTTCTTTTGTTAACTGCTGATTCAATTTCTGACGAATAGCTACTCTGTTTTTTAAATTCGGGAATTCTTTTAATAATCGAATCATCAACCAATGTCCATGGACTGAAGAATGCCAATCGAAACAACCATAGAATGCTGGATGCAAATTTTTAGGCGATTTAACTTCTGAATCGTTGTTTAATACTTGTCCTAATTTGTTTGGGTATTCTTGTTGTATGCATTTCAAGGGAAGGCTTGATAAGCGTTCGGCTTGTTGAATTGTTAGGTTTAAATTTGCTTGTTGGTTTTGTTTGGTTACTGAATTTTTATTTCCAGTACATGAAATCAGAACAAGAAGGAGAAATATATATTTTATCATAAGATTTAATTTCCCCCTTTGGAGATGGGCTGGGGGGAGGATATTAGTTTATTTAAAATTATAATTAAAAAGGAGAGTGACCTAATCCTCCCCCTCGATCCCCCTCCAAAGGGGGAAGATAGTTAATTCAATATTTTTTGAATAATGGAACTTGCATACTTTCTAGCTTCTTTATCGCTTTCTACATAATCTTCATATTCAGGATTTTTCTTGGAAACACAATTATTTAATGTTTCTTCGTTGATTCTTGAAATATCTAGAAAGCTGATTTTTCCTTTTAGGAATGCGTCAACTGCTACTTCGTTTGCAGCGTTTAAAATACAGGCTGCTGTTCCTTCCATTTCCATTGCTCTATAGGCAAGATCTAAATTTTTGAAGGTTTTTTTGTCGGCTTGTTCAAATGTTAGTTGCGGATAATCCATGAAATTGAAACGTGGAAAATCTGTTTTCAAACGAGCTGGATATGTCAAGGCAAATTGTATTGGCAATTTCATGTCTGGTAATCCCATTTGGGCTTTCATACTTCCATCTTCGAACTGAACCAATGAATGAACAATCGATTGAGGATGAACAATAACATCAATTTGATCTGCTTTTAAGTTGAATAACCATTTGGCTTCTATCACTTCTAATCCTTTGTTCATCATAGACGCAGAATCAATTGTGATTTTTGCTCCCATTGCCCAATTAGGATGTTTCAATGCTTGCGCCAACGTAACTGTTTTTAATTGTTCAGTTGTCCAACCACGGAAAGGTCCACCAGATGCTGTAAGGTAAATTTTTTCAATTTTATTTTCAAATTCTCCAACTAAACACTGGAAAATTGCTGAATGTTCTGAATCTACTGGGTAAATATTTACACCGTATTCTCTTGCTAATTTTGTGACCAATTCACCTGCACAAACCAATGTTTCTTTGTTCGCTAAAGCAATTGTTTTTCTTGCTAGAATTGCAGCGATTGTCGGTTTTAATCCTGCATAACCAACCAAAGCAGTTAAGACAGTATGAACTTCATTGTATTCAACCACTTGTGATAAAGCTGCTTCACCAGTATAAACAGTAATATCGTGTTCTTCCAGCGCTAGTTTAACTTTTTCGTATAAACTCTCATCGCCAATTACAACTGCATTGGGTAGAAATTTTATCGCTTGTTCTATTAATAGATCAGCATTTGAATGAGCTGTAATTACTTGTAAATCAAAAATATCTGGATAAGCTCCGATTACTTCTAATGCTTGAGTTCCAATTGAACCTGTTGATCCAAGAATTGCTATGCCTTTTTTTACATTCATGTTGTAAAAATAGTGTTTCTGTAAAGGAAAATAACACAGAATCGTTGTAAAATTTTAAAAAATATTATGAATAATGAATCTCGTCTTCATGAACCAACGCATCCCCTTTCATTTTCATAAACACTTGAATCAAGGCCACTACATCTTTTTCACAATAGATCTTGATTCTTTCTAAATCATTTTCTTCGTAATAAACACGTGCAACATCAGCTCCTGAGATATCATCTTTGGGTGTTGGAATGTTGAAAATATTGCAAAGTAGTGGCAAAGAAGTGTATGATTTAAAGTCACCAAATTTCCATAATTCCATTGTGTCTAAATGAGGGATTTCCCAAGGCTTTTTACCTGCTATATCTAAAGCGACAGGTAATTTCAAACCATTGACTAACATTCTTCGACAGATATAAGGGAAATCAAATTCTTTGGCGTTGTGACCACACAAAATATG
>CANJKA010000063.1 GCA_947474675.1 Flavobacteriales bacterium | reverse complement strand
GGGATAACTCCAAGAGGAAAAGCTCGATTTGTTAAAGTGATGCGTAAAGTTGGGAGTAAGAGAGAAATCTATTTAATAGATGTTTCAACAATTGATGGATTAAAATATGCGGATATGATCATTCAAGGAAATGATTATATATATGTTGAACCAAGAATGCAATTGATCCAAGGTGCTTTAGCAGAATGGGCACCTATTGCTAGTTTGATTTCAACTATCTTGCTAACTTTTACATTCTATTCTAAATTTAAATAAAATATTAATTGAAAGAAAAAGCAACTATAGTTAACAAAGAGTTTGATATAACAATTCTCTTTACTGTTTTGAAGAGGCATTGGTGGACGCCTTTACTTTTTGTATTTGTTTTTTGGACAGTTGCGTTTTTTTATTTACGTTATACAAAACCTACTTTTGAATCGACAATGTTGATTCAATTGGGGAGTAATGACAACGCCAAAGATGTTATGGCGATTGAAGGGGTAAGCAAAGGGGATGAAAACATGTCTACCGAGGTAGAGTTACTGAAGTCACAATTAGTTTTTAATAAAGCCTTAAAGACGTTAAATTATCACACCAGTGTATTTTCCAAGGGGGCTGTTTTAGTTGAAGAATTATACAAATCAAGTATTTTTCAGGTGATGCCTTATGCATTAAATGATTCTTCTTTGGTTGGAGTACCTATTGTTGTTACAGTGGATGATAAGAATACAGTATTTTTAGATTATATAAAAAATGGTGTAAAATATGGTGTTCAAGGTAAAGTGAATCAACATTTTAAAAATACAGATTTTGACATTGTTATTAAATGTAAAAACATAACTGATTTGAAAAGTAAATCTGAAATTAACCAGGTATATTTTCAGTTCAATAGCATTGCCAGTTTAAGTGCTAAATTATTGCCTGGATTACAAATTATTCCTGTTAATGAAGCAGCAAAAACGATTCAAATTTTATATACTGGTGAAAATACGCAACTTTGTCATGATTTAATTTTAGCCTTAGGAACAACGTTCATGTTATTTGATGATGAAATGAAACGTAAAAGTTCTGAGAATTCGTTAAAATTTATAGATGAGCAAATGGCAATTTTGTCTGCTCAATTGAATGGTTCAAAAGACAGTATAATGGCTATTCAAAGTAATACTGATTTCATGCTACCAGAACAGTTTGAATCTTCTATATTTCTGGAAGTGTCAACTTTAAAGGAATCTTTGCTTAAATTAGAAGAAGAAATACGGGTGCTAAAAGTCGTTGGTTCTAAAATTAAAAATGAGCCAAATAGATACGAAGTGTATAAACTTTTACCGGAGATGTTAGGGAAAAGTTTTGAAATGCTCGTTTCTAAAAAAATAACTGATTTATTGTCGCTTTTAGAACAAAAAGAAAATCTTTTGTTTGATGTTACTGAATCTCATTCAGGGGTGAAAGTGTTGACTCAAAAGATCTTATTAAAATCACAATCTATTTTAAAAAGTATAAGTGTTAGTTCAGATAGATTGAATGAAGAATATTTAATTTTAAACTCTAAAATAGCATTAGCAGAGGGTAGAATACATAATTTACCAGAAAAGAAAACCGAATTTATTCGTTTGTCAAGAATTCAAGAATTAAATGAACAGTATTACAATATGTTGACAGAGAATAAATTCAAATATTCTATTTCTGATGCAGGGTATACGACAAATAATAAAATGTTAAGTATGCCGACGCTTAATGAAGTTCCAATTTCTCCAAATCGAAAATTAATTTATCTTTCGTTTATTGCCATTGGTTTAATTTTAGGTACTGCTATTTTATTTTTGAAATACTTGACCTTTAATGAAATTAATATTTTAGAAGATTTAAATAAATTACTCCCTTCTAATGTTACTACTTTAGGAGGAGTTCCTCTCGTGAAAAATGACATGCAATATTCACAGTTGTTAGCATTTGATTTCCCGAAATCACAATTAGCTGAGGCATTTAGAAATATTCGAACGAATCTAAATTATATTAATTCCAATTATAAAACGATTGCAATCACCTCTTCTATTTCGGGAGAAGGTAAAACGTTTGTCGCTTTAAATTTAGCGGGTATTATTGCGATGTCTGGAAAGAAAACAGTGGTAATTGATTTAGATTTAAGAAAACCTAAAATTCATTTAGGGTTTAATGCAGGAAATGAAAAAGGGATGAGTGGTTTAATTATCAATCAATATTCGATAGCGGAGTGTATACAAAAATCTGCAATCGAATCACTGGATTTTATAACGGCTGGACCAATACCTCCGAACCCATCAGAACTTATAATTAGTGATAGTTTTAGAGAGAAATTAGAAGAATTGAAAGCTATTTATGATATCATTATCATAGATAATCCACCAGTTGGTTTGGTTTCGGACGGAATTAAGAATTTAACAGATGCGGATATACCGATTTATGTATTTAAATCTCACTATTCTAAACGTACTTTCATTAAGAAAATTGATGATTTATTTGAAATGCAACAGTTGAAATCACTGAATGTTATTTTAAATGGTGTCCAGTCAAGTAGAAAAAATGGTTCTTATGGATATGGATACGGTTACGGTTACGGATACGGATATGGTTATGGTTCGTATGGAGGGGATGATGGATATTTTAAAGATGCTGAATCCAGAAATATTTTCATGCGTCTATTAAAGAAAATAGGAATACTTAGAATTTTGAGAAGATGGTTATAACAAAGTGTAAAATCCCTGGATTATTAGTAATTGAACCTCGAGTGTTTGAAGATTCAAGAGGAAGTTTTTTTGAAAGTTTTAATGCTCAAAAATTTGAAGAATTAACAGGAGTCAATATTTCCTTTTGTCAAGATAATGAGTCAATTTCAAAAATCAATGTCTTGAGAGGTTTACATTTCCAAAGACCTCCTTTTGATCAAGGAAAATTAGTAAGAGTTGCTGTTGGAAAAGTGTTAGATGTTGCAGTTGATATCCGTAAAGATTCACCTTTTTATGGACAATATGAATTAATTGAATTATCTGCAGAAAATAAAAAACAATTTTGGATTCCACCTGGATTTGCTCATGGATTCTTAACTTTAGAGGAAAATTCAATTTTTAATTATAAATGTACAAATTATTATTCTCCTATTTCGGAAGGTACAATTCAATGGGATGATGAAAATCTGAACATTAGTTGGCCTATTAACAATCCGATTGTGTCTGATAAAGACCAGGAAGGGGAAAAGTTTGTTAATTTTGTTTCTCAATTCTGATTTTTAAAACGTGCTGAACTCAATTCTAGAATTAATAAGTTTTTTAATAGGAGGTTTTCTCCTATCCTTGCTGTGTAATGAAATTCTTTTACGTTTTTCAAAATCATTAGGCATTAGAAACAATAATGACGTTGTTATTCGTTGGAGTAATGAATCAAAACCCTCGTTAGGTGGTGTTAGTCTTTTTATTGTTTTTCTTTTTTCTTCCATTGTGTATTCAATGGTTTCATTTGAAGAAAATATTTTTCATAATCCTCAATATGGTGGATTGATGTTAGCGGGTTCCATTGCTTTTTTGATGGGATTAGCTGATGACGCATACAATACTCGACCTTTAGCTAAACTAGCTATTCAAATTTTATGTGGAGGTGTCTTTATTTTTTCGAATACGAAATTAGATTTGTTTCACAATGATGTAATGGATGGATTAATGACAATTATTTGGGTGGTTGGTATCATGAATTCGCTGAACATGTTAGATAATATGGATGGAATAACAGGAACAACGGTATTCTTTATTTTGATTGCCTGCTTATTCTCAGGTTTTATTTTGTCTGGATTTAAATTAAATATTTGGAGTATATCCCTTATTTCTATGATTGGTGCTGTTCTAGGTTTTTTAAAATACAATATTCATCCTTCTAAATTATTTATGGGGGATGCTGGAAGTCAATTTATTGGATTATTTGTTGCTTTTTTTTCTATTAAATATTTGTGGAATGTTGGTTCTGATACTCATCATTCTTCTTGGATGGGAGTAATAATCACTTTAATTGCTTTTACTCCCGCAGCGGCAGATACTTTTACAGTTGTCATTAATCGATTAAAGAAAAAACAATCTCCTATGGTTGGAGGGAAAGATCATACAACTCACCATTTGGTATATTCAGGTTTAAATGACAAAGGGGTGTGGTATGTGTTTACTGTGATTGGTTTTATTTCATCCATACTTTCTATTGTTATGGTTGGTTTTGTGAAAGATGATAATTACATTATTTTACCAATTATCTTAGCAACAATTTATTTTTTAATCGTATTTATACTCTTATATAAAAACACGATTAAATATCCAATACCTTCAAAATCTGAAAATTAAAAATGAAATACTGCTATAAAACATTTTTTTTAGTATTACTAAAATGTAACTTTTATATCTTTTTAATATTTTCATTTATTTTCTTTTATTCTTGTTCTGAAAAAAAAAATGAGAAAAAAGAGGTTGTAATGAATCCAGCACCACCTCATTTTACTTTACCTAAATTGCCTAAAGAAATTATTTTTTGTAATAAAAAAATTGTTTTATCTGATGAAGATGTAAGGGAAAAGTTGGACAGAGAAATTCTTGTTAATGCTTATTTTCAGAGTTCTACTGTTCTTTCTTTAAAAAGAGCAAGTCGCTATTTTCCAATGATCGAAAAAATTTTAAAAGAAGAAAATATTCCAGATGATTTTAAATATTTAGCAATTATTGAAAGTGGTTTAGCACAAGCTGTTAGTCCTGTTGGTGCTCAAGGGTTTTGGCAATTTATGCCTTTCACAGCTAAAGATTTTGACTTAGAAATTAGTGATGAGGTGGATGAGCGTTTAAATATTGAGAAAAGCACCCGTGCTGCATGTGCTTATTTGAGAATTGCTCAAGATACTTTGAAAGATTGGTTGTTAACTTCAGCTTCTTATAATCGTGGAATTGGTGGTGTGAGAAGTGATATGCGTTGGCAAGGAACGAATCATTATTTTGATACGGATATGAACAGTGAAACGGGTAGATATGTTTTTAGAATATTGGCTGTTAAATTAATTTTTGAAAACCCAGAATTATATGGTTTTGATTTAAATGCAATGGAGGTATACAAGCCTTTTAAAACAAAATCAATGATTATTACTGAAACAATTCCTAATATAGCTAAATGGGCTATTGAACAAGGATTTAATTATAAAATTGTTACGAAATTGAACCCTTGGTTAAAAGGAAATCATCTTACAATTTC
The DNA here is from genome assembly GCA_947474675.1 of Flavobacteriales bacterium. Lineage (GTDB taxonomy): Bacteria > Bacteroidota > Bacteroidia > Flavobacteriales_D > Crocinitomicaceae > CAIUKX01. Next base: position 17,167 of record CANJKA010000063.1, on the reverse strand, counting down.
AAAAAAGCAATATAAAATTTTACTTCCAGCTGATAGTGAAAATTTAAAGCCTCATCATAAATATTCTTAATGGAAAATTCAAATGATTTGTTTGAACATGGTGCTATCGAAGTTTTTGGTGCACGAGAACACAATTTAAAAGATATTGATTTAAAAATCCCTCGAAATAAACTAGTTGTTTTTACAGGTTTAAGCGGTAGCGGGAAATCATCCTTGGCTTTTGATACTATTTTTGCAGAAGGACAGCGACGTTACATAGAAACATTTTCTTCGTATGCTCGACAATTTTTAGGGGGATTGGAAAGACCAGATGTTGATAAAATAGAAGGGTTAAGCCCTGTCATTTCTATCGAACAAAAAACGGTTTCAAAAAGTCCTCGTTCTACTGTTGGGACAATTACGGAGGTATACGATTTTTTACGTTTGTTATATGCCCGTGTTGGAATTGCTTATTCTTATGAGTCTGGTGAACAGATGGTAAAATATTCCGATGACCAAATTGTAGAATTAATTATCGAAAAATTTCAAGGAAAAAAAGTAATATTATTAGCTCCTAAAATTAAGGGAAGAAAAGGACATTACCGTGAATTGTTCGATCAAATTCTTAAAATGGGTTTCACGAAAGTTCGAGTGAATAGAGAATTAAAGGAGATTGAAAAAGGTATGAAATTAGATCGTTACAAAGTTCATGATATAGAAATTGTAATTGATAGATTATTGATTTCTAAAGATGATCGAAAACGAATTTATGATTCTGTTATCACCTCACTAAAACATGGGAGTAAAGCCATGATATTAATGGATTTTGAAACGGGAGAATCTAGACATTTTAGTAGAATGTTGATGTGTCCAACTTCTGGAATTAGTTACCCTGAACCTGAACCAAGTTTATTTTCTTTCAATTCTCCTTATGGTGCTTGTTCTACTTGTAGTGGTTTAGGAGAAGTTTCAGAAGCAAATATTGATAAAATTATCCCTAATCCTAAATTATCTATTAAAAAAGGGGGATTTGCTCCATTAGGTGAGTTTAAAGGGGGGTGGATATACGATAAATTAGAAAGTTATTTAGCACAAGAAGATTATTCAATCACAACTCCTCTAGAAGAAATTCCTGAAGAGGTGATGAATGTTTTATTATACGGGAATGATGACTTTGAAATTTCTGGTAAAAAAGAAATGATTCGGTTTGAAGGAATTATTCCTTTTGTTTCGAGACATTCGGAAGAAAGTACTGCTGGTGTTCAACGTTGGGCTCAAAGTTTTATGAACAAAGTAACTTGTCCAACTTGTTCAGGTACTCGATTAAGAAAAGAAGCACATTATTTTAAAATTGATGAAAAACACATAGGTGATTTGGCTACAATGGATTTAAATGAGTTAAAAGCTTGGTTTGATCAATTAGAAGTAAAATTATCATCATCTCAATTATTAATTGGAACTGAAATTTTAAAAGAAATAAATACACGCTTGAGTTTTATTTTAGATGTTGGATTAGAGTATTTGACTCTTCATCGTTCAGCTAAAACACTCTCTGGTGGTGAAGGTCAAAGAATTAGATTGGCAACTCAAATTGGTTCTGAATTAATGAACGTTCTTTATGTGTTAGATGAGCCAAGTATTGGATTACACCAAAGAGATAACACTCGATTGATTAATTCATTGAAAAAACTGCGAGATGCAGGTAATTCTGTCATTGTTGTTGAACACGATAAAGAAATGATTGAAGCAGCTGATTTTGTTGTTGATATTGGTCCTGGAGCAGGAATTCATGGTGGAAGAATTATGAATGCTGGTCCTATTTCAGAATTAAATTCAGAAGATTCATTAACTACAATGTATCTTCAAGGGAAAATGAAAATTGAAATTCCTCTCAAAAGAAGAAAAGGGAACGGCAAATATTTAGAATTGATAGGAGCTTCTGGACATAATTTAAAAAATGTTGATTTAAAAATCCCTTTAGGCACATTATGTTGTGTGACTGGTGTTTCAGGTAGTGGAAAATCTTCATTGATTAATCATACACTTTATCCAATATTATTAGCTCATATATATAATGGGGTTAAAATTCCTTTACCTTATATAAACATTAAGGGTATAGAAAATTTAGATAAAGTAATTGAAATTGATCAAAGTCCAATAGGTAGAACTCCAAGGTCTAATCCAGCTACATATACAAATATGTTCACAGAAATAAGATCTCTTTATGCTGCTTTACCTGAAGCTCAAATTCGAGGGTATAAGCCTGGACGTTTTTCTTTCAATGTGAAAGGTGGACGTTGTGAAACCTGTGGTGGAGGTGGGTTAAAGGTAATTGAAATGAATTTTTTACCTGATGTTTATGTTGAATGCGAAACATGCAATGGAAAAAGATACAACAGAGAAACCTTAGAAGTTAGATATAAAGGGAAGTCTATTAGTGATGTGTTAGATATGACTATTTCTGACGCCGCAGTTTTTTTTACAAACATTCCTAAAATTTTCAGGCCATTAGATACTTTAGTTTCAGTCGGTTTAGGATATATAAAGTTAGGTCAACCATCTACAACTTTATCTGGTGGTGAGGCTCAACGCATAAAATTATCTACTGAATTAGCAAAACGAAGTACAGGCAATACAGTTTACATAATGGATGAGCCTTCGACAGGATTACATTTTGAAGATATTCGCTTATTATTGATTGTTTTGCAAAGATTAGTAGATGAAGGAAATACTGTTCTCGTAATAGAACACAATCTTGATATTGTGAAGGTTGCTGATTATATAATCGATATCGGACCAGAAGGAGGAAAAGGTGGGGGTGTAATCGTATGTGAAGGGACGCCAGAAAATATTATCAAAAAATCGAAAAACACATCCCATACAGCCAAATATTTGGCAATAGAAATGTCTACAGGTAACGTCAAGTCGTGACTTGACAAATACTGTAAGGATAATTCATGAATTATCCCTCGTAAAAAAGTAGTATTATCAATCAAATAAAAATATGCAATCAAATAAACCAAAAGCAATTTTCGCCTGGAGTGGTGGTAAAGATTCTTCTTATTGTTTAAATGAAGTTTTTGAGCAAAATGAATTTGAAGTTGTATATTTATTAACCACTTTAAATGCAGAATTCAAAAGAATTTCAATGCATGGAGTACGAGAAGAATTATTAGATCGTCAAGCAGAATCGATAGGGATTACTCAATTGAAAGTTTGGTTACACGAGGCATCTTATGAATCGTATGAGAAACAAATGGAGGAAATGCTTTTAAAAGCTAAGTCAGAAGGGATTGAACATGTAATATTTGGAGATATTTTTTTAGAGGATTTAAGAATTTACCGTGAAAATAACATGTCTAAAATTGGGATGAAAGCTATTTTCCCACTCTGGAAGCGATCTACATCTGAATTAATTCAATCATTTATAGAAAAAGGTTTTGAAACGATTACGTGTTGTGTAAATGATGCACAATTGGATGAAACTTGGGTTGGGAAAGTAATAGATTCAAATTTTATTAATGAGTTACCTGAAAATGTTGATCCGTGTGGAGAAAATGGAGAATACCACACTTTTTGTTATGCTGGACCAATATTTAAAAAGAAAATTAATTTTGAAATTGGAGAGAAAATTTATCGTCCACTAGATGTTCAATTGGATGATAGCTGTAATAGCGATTCGAATAAAAAGATAACAAAAGGTTTTTGGTATTGTGATTTGATTCAAGATTTATAGGGTCAATTACAAAAGTTGAAGTGAAAAATTCCTTTTAAAGAACCTTGATTTTTACTTACTTTTCATCAAGGAGAAGTGAAAAAATGATTGCCTAAATAAGGTTAACAAGCTTAAAACATACCTGTAATTTGATTTAGATTTTTAGTACTAAAATCGATCTTTCGAAGTTAAAACCTGCACCTAAGAAATTCAATTGGGCCCCATAGATTAAAAAGTGAAAGAATTTCGAACTGTTTGAGTCCCGATTTTTCATCGGGATGAGTTTTTGAAATTTCACTTTTATAATCGTAAAGGGTAATTTAATTTGTTAAGTGCTAGACCTTTTTGCCTACTTTTTGGGGATATGCCAAAAAGTAGGAATCGTTAACGTATCAATCATCCCCCTTCTTAAAGCTAATCTTTACGCATAAATATTTTTTATCTATTAAAAATTGATTGCGAAGCTTGTTAGATTTGGTCTTTCCACCGAATTAGCTGTAAATTTTTCCGTTATCGTGTTTCGCTTTTTTAGCGAAAAGGAGCGTGAAGGATAGTATTGGATCAAGTCTAAAACTTGGGGGAAATATTGAATAACTAAATTTTAGAATTGAAATATTAAATGATTTCTATGATATGATAATTGATTATTTTCAAGAAGAGAAAAAGCACAGCTTTTGAAGACTAAACGATAGTGCAAGGAGTGAAGAGGAGTATTTACGTGCGGTTTTACGAAGAGAGAGAAAGTACTACTTTCGAAAAAGAAAAAACTACCTTAAAATGATCTTGATTTTTGCTTACTTTTCATCAAGGAAAAGTGAGAGAATGATAACCTTATCATGATTGTAAGTTTAAATTATAGTTGTTAATTGATGTAGGAATATTTTTGCTCCCCCAACTTTTGGTATTGATCCGTATTGATCCGGTTTGATCCAAGAATGACTTGATCCCTTTTAAACCAAAAAAGGGAAACATTTCTGTTTCCCTTTTTGTTAAGTGGCGTCTCCAGGAATCGAACCAGGGACACACAGATTTTCAGTCTGTTGCTCTACCGACTGAGCTAAGACGCCGTCCTTATTTGTGGGGGCAAAGATATAAACTTAATTCGTATTTCAATGAAAAAAAATGCTTTTTTTTCAAATTTCTTATGTTATCTTTGCTATATGAATCATAATCAGACTGTTTTTATTGTTGATGCAGGAAATTCTTTTTTGAAAGTAGGGGTTTTTAAGAATCAAATATTAGAAAATGTAGTTCGAATTGGATATTTGGAATTATCAGATTACGCAGAATTGTTAAATAATTCTGAGGATAAAGTTGTTTTTATTTCTTCTGTTTTAAATGAATATGAAACAAATAAATTAATTGATATTTATTCAGCATCCATTGTATTAAAAAGAGATGACTTTTTGCCAATTCAAATTAAATATGAATCGCCAGAAACTCTAGGATTAGATCGTATTTGTAATTCTGTTGCAAGCTTTTTTTTAGCCAAAGGAAAACATTCAGTTGCAATTGACATTGGAACTTGTATTAAATTTGATTTTACGGATAAAGAAGGAAATTATTTAGGAGGTTCTATTTCTCCCGGAATTAATTTAAGGTATAAATCAATGAACGATTATACTGGTAAATTACCGTTGATTAAAGATCGTATTTCTTCTGATTTAATTGGGAACAACACATTGAATTCAATGAGATCAGGTGTTATTAATGGAATTAAAGCAGAAATAGATCAATTTATAGATCTTTATAGTCAACAATATCAAGACTTAACGTTTTTTGTGACAGGTGGAGACGCTGTTTATTTTGATTTTCCTTTTAAAAACAACATCTTTGTAGACGAAAACTTAACCTTAAAAGGTTTACATCAAATATATTTAGTCAATGCAAAATAAATTTCTTTCAAAATTGGTAATTGGTTTAACCTTTTTTACTTTACTTTTAGTACAAGGATATTCTTATTCTCAGATTACATCAACGTCACCTTTTAGTTCTTATGGCTTAGGTCAAAGAGATGGACTTGACCATGGAATTTATGCTGGACTAGGAACTACTACAATTACCTATTTTGATTCAACGAATTTAAATTTCTTTAATCCTGCTTCTTATAATACAATCGGTAAAGGTCAACCTATTTTTTCTACAGGTGTTTCTTCTAGATTGTCTTGGTATAGCGATTCTTTAACTCAAAATTTTTCAAAAGCAATTTTACTCAATCATTTTGCAATGGGATTTTCCTTTGCGAAGCATTTTGGTTTTACGTTTGGTCTAAAACCTTTCTCAAGAAGAGGTTATCAATTCTCTACCAAAAGTTTGTTAGTGTCTGATTCAATGGGATATTCCTATACAGGCTCGGGTTCTACTAGTGAGGTTTTTATTGGGGTGTCATCAAATATTTTAAAGCTTAAATCCAGTCAATTATCAATTGGGGGTAATTTTGGTTATGTTTTTGGATCATTAATTAATGAAAAAAGAAGTTATCTCTTAGGAACTAATTCAGGAGGGATTGAGCAAAAAGTGCTTAAAATAAAGGGAGTTCATTATGAATTAGGAATGTTTTTTAGGCATAACATAAATAAAAATAATTCGTTTATTTTTTCTGCAGTAGTAGAACCAAATCAAAATATAAACGCTTCTCAAACTGATGATTTATTTTATGCAAGTAGTTTCGGAAAGATAAGTCTTTACAACAAATTGGATTCATCTTCAACTTCTGGTTCAGTTTCAATAACTCCTTCATCTACTTTTGGTTTTTGCTATATTTTCGGATATAAGGGTTTTGAAAAAAGTAAAATGGCGAAAGATTCTGAGTTGAGTTTCCACGCATCTTATAATATTACTAATTACAAAGATAATCCTACAAAATTTTCGGGTGTTAATTTGTACTCGAATTATATAAATACAAATAAACTTACAATTGGTGTTCAGTATATCCCTAATAAAATGTTTTTTGATCATACTAAAAAATCAAACCCTTTTGAGATTCTTCGTTACAGAGTTGGATATTATCAATACAATTTACCGATGACCATCAATTCAAAAACTTTGAACGACAAAGGTATTACCTTGGGTATTGGAATCCCATTAAAAGGACAAAAATCATTATCGTCTATTAATTTTGGATTAACTTATGGGAAAAGAGGTGATGGGACAAATTTAGGGCTTAATGAAAAATACATTGGAGCGAATTTAAGTATTGTTTTTGCTCCTGCAAGTTTTGAAAGATGGTTTGTAAAGAGAAAATTAGATTAATTCATTCCCCTTTTAATTTAAATTAGATGCAAATTAAAGAATTATATTTTCGTTTAAAATATTATTTGTTTTTTCTTGTTTTTTGCACATTGCTTTCTTCTTGTGTTAATGATTTAAATAAAATTAAAACAGTAACCTATGATCCAAAATCTCCAGATGATGTTACTGAAAATTTGGAAATTGTTCAAACAGATTCAGGGTATGCAAAATTTCAACTTTTTGCAAAATTAGCAGAAACTTATTCTAAACCCGAAACAGTTACTAAGTTAAAAGACGGGCTTAAAGTGAATTTTTTTTCTAAAGACGGAAAAGTAATTTCAACTTTGACTGCATTATATGGAGAGATAAATATGTTAAAAGGAACTTTTTTTGTTAAAGATTCAGTTCAATTTTATAATATAGAAAAAAAGCAAAGGCTAGAAACTGAAATAATGTTTTGTTCATTAAAAGACAGTACTGTCTACACTGATAAAGCTGTTATTGTCAGAAATCCTCAGGGTATATTATTTGGAAATGGATTGCGCACTAAGTTAGATTTTTCTTCCTACGTTTTTATAAAACCAACTGGTAAAATAGATTTTGATAAATAGGATTATTAATAGACTTTTGAATTAATAAATGATACTTTTAAATTAAGTAACTTTACAAATAAAACAGATAAAAATGAATACATACAATAAATTAATGCTAAAATTCTGGTTAATAGTTTCTATTATTTTACCAATTGTAATCACTTATTTTGTTTATACACAAGGTTTTGATAAGTGGGGTTCATATTATATATTAGCTGTTTTTACTTTTTTAATGTATAGTGTTCGCCGTTTTATGATGAAAAAAATGGAAAAACATCTAGCTTTTTTAGAGGAAGAAAATAAAAAATAGATTTTACCTTTCATACCTATATCAAGTTACCTCTTCACATTTTTTTGTATTTTAACACTTTTTATATTTTCTAATTTTTACCAATTACTATATTTGTTTAAAACTGTTTTTGAATAATTTCATAAATGTTTTTTTAAATATTTTTGTTAAATAGGTATTACTATTTTATTAGCCAATGATTAAATCGTATTGTATACTGATATTTTTTATTTCTGCTTTTTCCCCATTTTATTTTGGTCAAAATTTATTGAACGGTACTGTTTCTGATGAGAGAAATGTTCCGATTCCATTCTCTAAAGTTTATGTGAAAAATAGTGCTGATTTAAGAACAGTTACTGATGTGAATGGGTATTTTGAAATGCGCCTTTTTACAGGAGAATATTTTTTAGTGATTACAGCTAATGGATACGAAGATAGGGAAATGTATATTTCGATTTCAGACATTAATGTCACCAGAGACATTCAACTTTTTCCTCTTAAATACACTGAGATCGATGAATTTGAACTTACTGCTAAAAAAGGAAATCCTGGCAGAGACATCATGTTAAAAGTTGTTCATAAGCGAGACTCTATAAATCCGTGGAATTATGCACATTCTTGTGAAGGGTATATTAAAGCTTCGGAGAAAATTAATTATAAAGCAAAATCACTGAAAGAATTAAATAAAGAAAAAAAGAGGTTTGATAAAAAAGCTTTGAAAAAGGAAGTGGATACTGTTAGTGTTGATGATGTTGATGAAGATCCTTTTGAGTTAGAGAAAAAGTTTCAAGCTGATTTAACGCGTAGTATGAATTTAGTAGAAGTTCAATTTACTAGAAATTATTCACCTCCAAATAAAGTGAAAGAAATTCGAAATGCCTATGAAATTAGAGGTGCAAGTAATAATTTATATTATACAACTACTGTAAAATCGAATTTTAATTTTTTTGAAAACTTATTACATTTAGACGATCTTCATCAAACTCCTGTTAGTTCTCCTATTTCAACTCCTGGAATTTTATCGTATAAATATAAATTAGTAGAACAATTTGAGGAAAATGGTCAAAAAATTAGTAAAATAAAAATAACTCCTAGAAATACTGCAACATCTACTTTAGAAGGTTTTATCTGGATAATTGATACTCTTTGGATGGTTCAAAAATTAGAACTTACGATGTCTAAAGGCAATTTATTGGTGTATGATTACTTTAAAATTGAACAGGAATTTTCCAATCAAGGAGATTCTCTTTGTGTTTTGACAAATCAAATTTTGACTTATGGGGTTAAATATAAAGAGCAAACCTCTAATTGTTCAACGATCGCCACATTTTCAAATTACAATTTCAATCCAAATTTCATTTCTAAATCGTTTAATAAAGAATTATCAATAACAGAAAAAGAAGCGTACGACAAAGACACTTCTTTCTGGAATAAAACGAGAGCGGTTGCTTTATCTCTTGATGAGCAAAAATACATAGTTGCAAAAGATAGTATCAGAGATTATCAAAATCGAGCAGAATATTTAGATTCTATTGATAAAATTTTTAATAAAATAACTCCTTTAAAAGTTCTTTGGTTTGGAATAGATCATAGAAATCGTTCGATAAAAACACAATGGACTTTTAGTTCAGTTGCGGCATTAATTAGACCGATTTATATTGCAGGACCAAGAATCGCTCCTTCATTTAATTTTTTCAAAAAATGGGAAGATCAGCGTTCTTTGGATTCTTATTCTGAGATGTCAATTGGATTTTTGAATAAAGATATAAAAGGAAGAACTCATTGGCGATATTTGTATGATCCTTTCCATTTTGGTTCAATTTCAGCAAGTTTTGTACATGATTTTAATGCAATTCGTAGTTATGATGCAATTTCTCAAATTTACAAGAGAAGTAATTTTATAGAAGCTACTCAGCTTCAAGTAAGTTCAAATTATGAATTGTTTAATGGTTTTTATATAAATCCAGAACTTGGTTTTTCAGAAAGAAGAAATTTAGATAAATATGATTTTATTACCACATTTGACAGCACTCTTATTAATAATGAACCTACAGTTTTTCAGAGTTATCAAGCGTTAATTGGTAGTTTAACATTAAGTTATGTACCAGGACAAAAGTATATGCGTGAACCAAATCGGAAAGTTTTATTAGGATCTAAATGGCCTACTTTTTATGTCAGTTATGAAAGAGGTATCCCTAAATTATTTGGAAGTGATGTTGATCACGAATATGGTTTGATTGGCATTATGCAAACGTTTAAAATTGGTACACTTGGCACTTCAAATTACCACATTAAAGCGGGGGAATTTTTAAGCTCAAAATCATTGAAAGATGCTGATTTTAAATACAACAGAAGAAGTGATCCATTTTGGTTTTCAAATCCTTTGTATTCTTTTCAAGGCTTGAGTGTTTCATTACCTTCCAAACAATTTTTTATTGAAGGTCATTTGGTTCATCATGATAATGGTGCGATACTAAATAAAATCCCTTTTATGAAAAAAACGGGTATTGGATTAGTAATTGGTTGTGGTGCTTTGTATGTGAAAGAATTTAATTGGCAGCATTTTGAAGTTTTTACTGGATTAGAAAGGAATTTTAAATTTTCAAAAAGAAAATTAAGAGTCGGAATATACGGTGTTTTATCTGATGGAAACCATATTAATCCTACAACAACTTGGAAAATTTCTTTTGCTGTTTTAGATACAAGAAATATGAAATGGAATTTTTAATTAAAAAGGTGATGTAAAATCGCAATTAATTGCGATTCAGAATTATCTTTGTAAAAAACAAAAAATCATGTACGGAAAATTACAAGCACATCTTCAAAATGAATTAAAAGCAATTGAAGAAGGGGGTATTTATAAAAGAGAAAGAATTATCACTTCTCCACAAGGAGCAAATGTAACGGTTCAATCGGGTGATAAAGTTGTTATCATGTGTGCGAATAATTATCTTGGTCTTTCATCTCATCCAGATGTTATTCAAGCTGCTAAAGATGCTTTAGATTCACATGGTTTTGGAATGTCATCTGTTCGGTTTATTTGTGGAACTCAGGATATTCATAAGGAATTAGAAGCTAAAATTGCTAAGTTTTACGGAACAGAAGATACGATTTTATACGCTGCGGCTTTTGACGCGAACGGTGGAGTTTTTGAACCTTTATTTGGTGAAGAAGATGCTATTATTTCAGATGAATTAAATCATGCTTCTATTATTGATGGAGTAAGACTTTGTAAAGCTCAGAGATATAGATACAAACATTCTGACATGGCCGATTTAGAAAATCAGTTAAAAGATGCTCAAAAAAATAGATTTAGAATTATCGTTACTGATGGTGTTTTCTCAATGGATGGAGACATCGCTTTGATGGACAAGATTTGTGATTTAGCTGATAAGTATGATGCGTTAGTAATGACAGATGAATGCCACTCTGCTGGCTTTATAGGTAAAACAGGACGTGGAGTTCCAGAATATTGTGGAGTTTTAGATAGAGTTGATATTATCACAGGAACTTTAGGAAAAGCATTAGGTGGTGCAATGGGAGGATATACAACTGGTAAAAAGGAGATTATTGATATTTTACGTCAACGTTCTCGTCCCTATTTATTTTCAAATTCATTAGCTCCTGCAATTGTTGGTGCATCTAATAAAGTTTTTGAAATTTTAAGTTCAACAACAGAGCTAAGAGATCGATTAGAAGCAAATACAGCTTATTTCAAAAAAGCCATTGTTGAAGCAGGTTTTGATATTAAGCCAGGAGATTCACCAATAGTTCCTATTATGTTATACGATGCAGCATTGTCTCAAAAATTTGCTGAATTATTGCTTGTAGAAGGAGTTTACGCAGTTGGTTTCTTTTATCCAGTCGTAGCAAAAGGTGCAGCACGAATTAGAACACAAATTTCAGCAGCACATTCAATCGCAGATTTAGACAAAGCAATTGCCGCGTTTATTAAAGTGGGTAAACAATTAAATGTAATTTAATTATTTCCCGTAGAATCGCGATTCATCGCGATTAAATTTGAAATAATATTAAATTTTTGAATCGAATTAAATTTGATTCATATCATTTAAAACCCAACATCGTAAGATGTCCAACATAATTAATTTACACCAATGATAATAAATTCATTTTATTATCATTGGTATGTTACATATCACACACATAATAATGAAAAAAATATTAGCATTTGCAGGAAGTAATTCATCCACTTCAATTAATCATCAATTAATTGTATCAACTTCAAATTTGATCGATTTTGCTCATGTTGACATTATTAATTTGCGTGATTATAGTGTACACATGTTTGGAGTTGATATAGAAGCAGAAGAAGGTTCTCCTTTAAAAATGATTGAATTAATGGAATTAATAAAAGCTTACGATGGTTTTATAATTTCAACTCCAGAGCATAACAGTATGCCGCCCGCTTTTTTCTTGAACATTATTGACTGGTTATCAAGAATTGACAGGTCAATTTTTGGGAATAAACCAACGATAGTGATGAGTACCTCACCAGGCCCAAGAGCTGGAATTTCAGCTCTAAAAATTTTAGAAAACACCTTGCCAAGATTTGGAGCAGAAGTTATCGGTTCATACGCGTTTCCTAGTTTTAATGATAATTTGAAAGATTCAATTATTCATAACATAGATGAATTAGAAAAATTAAAAAATCAAATTCAAATTTTGAAAGAAAAGTTGGATCAAGTCTAAAACTTGTGGGAAAATTCTAATTCTATAGTTTTTTAAAAATAATTATAATTGATTTAGAACTTGAATTGCTTGGATATTTTAAAGAAGAGAAAAAGCAACGCTTTTGAAGACCAAGCATTAGCTCAGAGATTGTAAATTTCTTCGTAATTGCGTTTCGCTTTTTCAGCGAAAATCAACATGAGAAAAAGCATAACTTTTGAAGACCAAGTGATAACGCAGGGAAAGAGTATTTACGTGCGGTTTTACGAAGAGAGAGAAAGTACTACTTTCGAAAAAGTAAAAACTTCCTTAAAATGTCCTTGATTTTTGCTTACCTCCGGCACTACCGATCTTTTCACTACCGTTCAGTCTTCACAAATAGTATTTGTTCTTCTTCGAAAATTACATTTTCTCTTCATCAAGGAAAAGTGAGAGAATTATAGCATTACTAAGGTTGAAAATTTAAACTAAAGCTGTAAATAGATTTATAATTATTTTTTATTCCTCCAACATTCGGGTTTGATCCGAAAAGTTACTTTTATAAAGGCCAAATAGTTTTAAACTTTAAGCAGATTCCTTTATTCAACATCAAACATTCAAATTTAAACATTACTTAATCTCAACTTCAAATATTTCTGTCCAAAATTCCTTAATAGTATTTCCATCACAAGCAATCATTTGAGGAACAATACTAGCAGGAGAAAAACCAGGAGTAGTATTTACTTCAATTACATGAGGGATATTATTGACAATCATGAAATCAATTCTAGAAATTGATTTTAATTGTAAAAGTTGATAAATTCGTTTAGCGATTGCTTGAACTTGGATTTTAATTTCATCTGAAACACGAGCAGGAGTAATTTCTTCAGATTTCCCGAGATATTTAGCTTCGTAATCAAAGAATTCATTTTCAGAAGCAATTTCAGTTAACGGTAAGGCATAAATCCCAGATGGCTTTCTATAGACACCACAAGTCACTTCAGTTCCATCTAAAAATGATTCAATTAAAATAGTATTCCCTTCATTAAACGCAAAATCGATTGCAGGAGCTAATTCTTCTTTTGTTTTAACTTTTGAAATACCATAACTTGATCCTGAATCAGAAGGTTTAACAAAAACAGGTAACCCTAATTCTTCAATTATTTTATCAATTGTAAAATCATTTTTGGATGTCAAAAACAGAGATTTTGCAACCAATATATCAAAACCTTTTAAAAATTGATTACAATACCATTTGTCAAAAGAAAGTTCAGAAGCTAAAGCACCAGAATTAATGCAAGGAATACCTTTCATTTCTAGGAAAGCTTGAAGTTTTCCGTTTTCTCCAGGGTTTCCATGAACATAAACTAAACCAAGATCTAATTTTATGTTTTTCGAATTAACTTGAAAAGAAAGAGTATTTAAATCTACAGAATATTCTATGCCTTTATAACGAGCAGTCCAATTTTCTTCTTTTACAACTATTAAAAATGCCTCAAATCCATCAGGGAAGTTATTTAATATTGTTGTTGCACTTTTGATAGAAATTTCAAATTCAGAAGAAAATCCACCACAAAAAATACCAATCGTTTTCATTTTTAAATATATTTCCACGAAATTAATATTTGATTTGACTTTATAAAGACAAATTCGTAAAAGTTTTCAGCACCACAAAGTGAATCCCTCCCATTTTCCACTTTAAACACTACCCCCCCAAAAAAAGCATATAAACGTATATAATCGATTCCCTAAGAGTTGCAATTTATTTTAAATATTTTAAAGCCTGTTTTGAATAATATCCGCCATTTTTATTAATTTTTTTAAATAATGAAGATGCTTTATCCTCTTGTCCATTGGCTGAATAACTTTTTGCTAAATACCATTCTGACTCTTCATTAAAATTACTAAATTCAGATTCAATAGATGTTTCAAAAGTTTGAATAGCTTTCTCAAATTCCCCTAAATTGAAATAGCATAACCCGCCATAGAAATTAGCGTTAATATCTTTAGGGTAGGATTCTAATATGATTTCAAATCGGGACAATGCTTTTTTATAATTTCCTTTCGAAAATAGTGACATGGTTTTCTCTAGATACTCAATATAAGGAATTTCAGTGACTCTCCAATTTGACACATCTTCTTCTTTTGAAAATTTATCTTCTTGTGAAGCAGGGGTGTTGTTTAATTCTATTGTTTTTGTTTTCACAGTTGGTTTTGATCGATAAAGTCTATAATCAACCAATTTCATTTCAATTAAATAGATCTCTTTGCCAAGTGATTGATTTTTAACTAATTCTATTTCGCTTTGATTGTCATCATTTTTTTGTTGAACTATTTTGGATGTTTCTATTCGGTCAACAATAATAGGTTCTTTTACTTCATTAGAAGAAATTTCATCTGTTTTTTGAATTTTAAAATCTTTTTGAATAGTTGTAATTTTAATTTGTTCTTTAATAGGAATTTCTACCATTAATTCTATCTCATCAGGTGTAATAATATCAGTTTTTTCGTAAATGACAGATCCTTGAGTTGAATTAACCTTTTTTGATTTAATATATGTTGAATTATTATACAATAAAAAAAAGGTTATAAGGATTGTAAAAACGATAATACCACTTATTATTTTCAAATTTAAATTTCTTCCTTTCCCTATAAAATTATCGTCAATTAATTTCATTCGTTTTGTTCCTATTGAAGAATTTGCCCATCCTTCTAAAGCATCGCTATCAAAATCAGATCCCAATGATTTCTCTTCGATTAATTGTTTAACTTTTTCATCTGAAGTTTCTCGGTAAGTATCAATGTCTTTACGAGTTAAATTCTCTGAATTAGTAAACATTTTAATTATCTTTTTTGAATTCATCTTTTTCTTCTAATTGAATTTTAATATTTCTTTTTCCGTTTTGAATAGCACTTTTCACCTTTAATAGAGGAATGTTTAACTCTAAACTTATTTCTTGGTATGACTTCTCTTCTAAATAGAAAAGGGTAACACATTGTTTTTGTTCAGGTTTTAATTTTTCAATAGCTTTTTCAAGAAGTTGAAGGTGAATTTCTTTTGATTCTAGTTCGCTGTAATTATCTTCTTGTTCATATTTCTCTAGCGTATCAGTTGAGGATATAATCCCTTTCTTCCGTAAAAACATGAAACAATCATTTTTCGTGACCATATATAGCCAAGATTTAAAGAATTGAATATTATGTTTTAAAATCTTTGAATGTAAATCCTCAAAAATTTGCATGGTCATATCCTGAGATTCTACTTCGTTTTTTAAGTACTTCAGACAAGTCCCCATTACTAAATGACTATATCTTTCATATAAAATCGCAATACACAGTGAGGATCGATCATTTTTAAATAGATCCACCAGTTCTTCATCAGTCTTAAGTTTATATTTTTTCCTTTTGTTTCCGAACATAATTATTCATTAGATGATACGAAGCTACAGATTCCATAAAAATAATTAGGTTATTTTAAAAAAAAATAACTATCTTAATTTTTTAATTAATTCAATAAGTAGTCAGAATGAAAAAAATCGCTTTAATTACATCAGGAGGAGATGCACCAGGAATGAATGCTTGCGTAAGAGCTATTGTAAAAACGTCTTTGCATTATGGAATTGTACCTTTTGGTATTTACGATGGTTTTCAAGGAATGATTGATCGAAGAGGAATTGAATTATGTTATCAAGATGTTGATAATATAATTCACAGAGGAGGGACAATTCTCGGAACAGCTCGTTGTGAAGAATTCAGAACACCTGAAGGTAGAGCAAAAGCAATTTCTTTTTTAAAAGATGAATCAATCGATGGTCTTGTTGTTATTGGAGGTGATGGTTCTTTTACTGGAGCTTATATGTTGGGTCAAGAAATGAATATACCTATAATAGGTATACCGGGTACAATTGATAATGATATTTTTGGGACAGATCACACAATTGGTTATGACACTGCTTTGAATACTGTAATTGAAGCAATTGATAAAATTAGAGACACGGCTAGTAGCCATCATAGAGTATTTTTTATTGAAGTGATGGGAAGAGATGCTGGATTTATCGCGTTAAATTCAGCTTTAGCGTCAGGTGCTGAATCAGTTTTAATTCCTGAAGAAGTTTCTGATATACCAAATCTAGTGAAAGAATTAAAAGCACAAAATAAAGGTAGAAGAAGTTCTATTGTGATTGTTGCTGAAGGAGACGATGGTGGTGGTGCTAAAGAAATCATGGAAAAAGTAAAACCTTTTCTTCCTGAATTTGATTTAAGACATTCTGTTTTAGGACACATTCAAAGAGGGGGTAATCCTTCGGCGTTAGATAGAATAATTGCAACTAGGATGGGGTCATATTCTATTGAACTTTTAAAAGAGGGCAATTCTAATATAATGATAGGTGTTTTTGGGGAAAATTTGAGTACGTGTTCTATTGAGCAAGGAATTAAAGAACACGCCACTCCTATGATGTCAAAATTAGATTTATTAAAAACACTTAGAACTCAATAATTTTTAGAAGATACTTTTAAAATAAAAGAAGAAGCATGTTAGGGTTTCACACATGACTCTTCTAGCCCCATCGACTTACTATAATTAACACGACCATTTATTCAAATCTTAATTTTTACTATACTCTACTATAATAAGAGTGTTTTTTTTGAACTTTGTTATTATAATAAAGTGATTAAATAGGATCTTTAGTC
>CANJKA010000062.1 GCA_947474675.1 Flavobacteriales bacterium | reverse complement strand
GATGATTTTATATTTTTAGCGAACTATTTATCCGATTTAGGTCACACTGAAATGAATTGGAATTTGGGTTGTCCCTATCCGATGGTTGCAAAGCGTGGAATGGGATCTGGCATGTTGTGTCAACCGTTAAAAGTTGTTGAAATATTAGATCAAATTCTTCCTAAAATTAACATAAAGCTTTCCATGAAAATGAGATTGGGGTATGAAAACAAGGAAGAAACCTTGAATCTAATGCCTTATTTAAATGACTTCCCGCTAACAGAAATAATTATACACGGTAGAACTGCCAAACAAATGTATACTGGTTTTGTCGATAAAGATGTTTTTGAAAATTGCGTCAAAGAAACGAAACACAGCATGGTTTTTAATGGTGACATTACAAGTTATACAGAGTTATCTGAACTACAGAAACGCTTTCCAACAGTTGATAAATGGATGATTGGTCGAGGAATTATTGCGAATCCTTTTTTGTCTGAAATGATTTTAGATAAGACCGATGAATATCCCGAAGAAACAGTTCCTATTTTTATGAAATTCCATGATGAGTTGATGGAGAATTATGGGAGTCAATTATCTGGAGACAAACATCTATTAATGAAAATGGCTTCTTTTTGGGAGTATTTTGCGAAATGTTTTCCAGATCCACACGCAGTATATAAACGAGTTAAGAAAGCAAAAAATATGAATGGATATTACGATGCCGTAGCACAGAATTTGTCGAAAGGATTCGGAAAGTAGAAAATCTAATTTTTAATGTTTAATGATTAATTTTTGATTAACCCTATCTTAAAATCAAACTTCCAACATTCAAAATTAAAAATCAACTACTGAACTGACTTTTTCTATGTCTTCTTTGTAATCGTATTGTAAATCTTCGTGAAGTGTTAAAAGTGCTTTATTCATTGAAACAAGCTGTCTTTTGTAGATGTTTAAAATAATTGGATTTCGGTTTAAAGGAATTCTCAACCCATTCATTCGCTGACAGAAAAACACGAGTAATTCAATTTCAGTTTCCGCTTTTTTAGAATATTTAATGTATTTTTTTAGTAAACGTAAAATTCGTTGGATTGATTTCTTCATTGTTTTCCAACTTCGACTATCAATTTTATCGAACTCCCCTCCTATTTCTTCTTTGATTTTTGCAATGTAATTATCCTCAAAATCTTCTTCAAATAACAAGTAATTTAATAACTCCTTATTTTCTTTACTGTACTTAATAAATGAATTTAAAAGCTCAATTAATTCCTCTTTGGATTGATGAACCAATTCTTTTTTCAATCCACTTACACTTGCTACTTTCATATTATCATTTATGTTTTACAAATATAAAGAATCTATTTTTAGTAGATATTTAGGGTTGATTTTATTTTAAGAATTTGAAAATAAATTTAATTTTTTAACTAAATCTAAAAGAATATAGCGTAGGAAGAACCTCAAAATAAAATAATCCCCGTTTTAATGACTTTAAAAAACTATCTTTGTCCACGAATTAAGCTGTTTTAGTTTAAAAGAACAGTTCGATTTAATAATTTCACAAAAGAAAAACAACTAAAATGTTCAAAGAATTAACAAAATATAAGAATCATAATCATTTCATATTCAACAATGAAAGTGATCTAAGTGAAGTTTGTAATGCTCCTCAAGATGGAAGTGGAATTTACTTAGTATACGCAGTTTCTAGTGAAGATAAAGAATTATTATTCGTTGGTTCTACGGGTACCGTTCATAACAATGGTGAAATTAAACACAGAGTTGGTGGTATTTATGATCGTATTGTAAATGGTCAACAATTTGGAAAATTATCAAGAAGAACAGCTTGGCCAATACAAATGAAAAAAGAAAGTATTGAAGCGTTAGAAGTTCATTGGTACGAAACGTTTAATGCAAAAACGAAACATATCCCAACCTATGTTGAAGGATTGATTTTGCAAAAATTTATGGATGAAAATAAAACATTACCTCGTTGGAATGTTGCATTTTAATTTGATGAAATAAAGATTAATAGAGATGGTTCACAATTATAAATTAGAGATAGATGATTATCAAACGCATCTTCTTTATACTATTTCAAAATCTTCTTCAGCTATAAAAACACGAGCTAAGATACGATTAATGATTTCTATATTTCTTGTTATTTTAGCATTCATTTCTTTTGGAAATCATTCTATTGGACAAGGTTTATACTTGCTTTGCTTATCGGTTTTAGCTTTTTATTTGATGCCTAAATACACTCGTTGGAGTTACAGAAGTACGTATTTAAAACATGTTAAAAAATTCTATAAAGATCGTATTTCTGAACCTACAACTTTTGAAATAATTGGAGATTCAATTCATGTTTCTGATTCTCATGGTGAATCAACTTTATCAGCTTCTGACTTTGATGAAATAAATGAACTAGCGAACTATTGTTTTTTAAAAACAAAAAGTGGTCAATCCATCATTCTTCCAATTTTTTCAATTGAATCTTCGGAAAATTTAATTTTAGAATTAACCAATTTTGCTGATAAATTCGATATTAATTGGAACGATGAATTGAATTGGACTTGGAAATAGATTTGTCTAGTTATTAGGTGTTAGTGATTAGATTTTAGTTGTCAGACTGTGTTTAAAAATTAAACATTCAACATCAAACATTCAACATCAAACATTCAACATCAAACATTCAACATCAAACATTCAACATTAAAAAAAAATATGAAAACACAAAATTTTAAAAATCATCCGCGTTTAGTTTTTGGATACCACCAAGTTGGTTTGTTATCAGCATTAATTGTTTTTGTTTGGACTATTGTCAACTTAATAAAGGACTTTAATACGAACTCAATTTTCATGTGCATCTTTGCATTTTCATTTAATGTTATCGCATTTTACGTTAGATCTTTTGCAAGCGGAAATCAAGATCGAATTATTAGAATGGAAATGCGTTACCATTACCATTTATTAACTGGAGTTCGATTTGAACCATTTGAAAATCAATTGACAATAAAACAAATTGTAGCCCTACGTTTTGCGAGTGATGAAGAACTTGTTGAATTGATAAATGTAGCAATCGCAAAAAAAATGACTCCAAAGGAAATTAAATTAGCGATTAAAAACTGGAAGGGTGATTATCAGCGTGTATAGGGCATGGGTCAAAGGGCTTTATGAGTGATTTAGAATTAGGTCATAGGTTTACACACAGTTCTTATATGTCTTATATTCCTTATATGGTTCAAAAGATAGATATTAGCGATTTTTTCAACTTTTTTTTCGACTTTTAGCTCAGATATAATCCTCTTTTATCTTATTTGATTATCTTTGAAACATGAAGTTTGTATATCCTGAATTTCTTTGGGCTTTTGGTGTTCTTATAATACCAATAATAATTCATTTATTTAATTTTAGAAAGTATAAAGTCTTATATTTTTCTAGTTTAAAATTTATTCAATTTGTTGATCAACAAACTCGTTCTACTCAAAAACTCAAACATCTTCTTGTTTTAATTGCAAGAATTTTCGCTTTTTCATTTTTAGTAATCGCCTTTGCTCAACCTTTTATTCCAGCAGCAAAAGACAATTCAAAAGGTGGTAAACCAGTAATCGCTATTTATATTGATAATTCATTCTCCATGTCTATGAAAGGAACTGAAGGTGAATTAATTTCTGAAGCGAGAGAAATGTCACGTAAAATGATTACTGAAGCAAGTTTGGATACACGTTTTATGTTAGTCACGAACTCATTAAGTGGAATAGAACAACGATTGGTTACCAAATTAGAAGCATTAGAACGATTAGATAAAATTGAAGTTAATTCAATGGTTCGAAATATTGGAGATGTAATCGAATGGCAAAGAAATGCAATTCAGCGTGAAAATGAAACAAATCAAAAAATTGGCGTCATTCAATACGTTGTATTTTCTGATTTCCAAAAAAACACATCAGACTTAAGTAAAATAAAAGCAGATGAAGAAGCTTTTTATTATCCTATTAAATTAACACCTTTAGAAACTTCCAATATATATGTTGATTCAGTTTGGTTCACATCTCCTGTTCAAAAAATTGGAGAAAGTAATGAATTAAATGTTCGTGTTAAAAATTCAGGAGATCATGATTTGACCAATGTTGAATTACATTTTGAAGTAGAGAATACTAGAAGAGATGTTTTTTTAGACATACCGGCAAATAACAACACTACGACGGTTATCAATTATACAGAGCAAAAAGAAGGCTTTAAAAAAGGAAAAGTAAGTGTAAACGATAAACAATTTTATTTTGATGATGAATATTATTTCAGCTACACTGTTGCTAAAAAAGCAAATATTTTAATTCTGAATGGTGAAAATGCTGTAAATGGAATTTCATTGGTTTATAGTTTAGATAATTTTTATTCCGTAGAAGAAATCAATCAAACTAGTTTTACATCTGAATCTCTTTCTGAAAAAGATTTGGTAATTATTAATGGATCTAAAGATATTCCTTCAGGATTAGCAGAAGATTTGATTGATTATTCAAAAGAAGGAGGAACTTTAGCTCTGTTTCCAGGTGAAGAAATTACTCCATCAAGTGGATGGAATGCGTTTTTAAGTTCCTTGAAAATGCCGACATTAGGTTCTCCTTTCACTGAAGGTGTTAAAATTAAAAATATTAATTATGAAGATATTTTTTTTAAATCCGTCTTTGAGAAAAATCCAGAAAACATAAATCTTCCTTCGATAGCGAAAGCTTATAGATCCAATTCGTTTAGTTCATCTCAGTCAATTGGATTGATTAATTTGCAAAATGGGAATCCGCTTTATATCCGTTCTTTGGGATCATTAAATGTGTTTTTATATACTAGTTCATTGACACCTTCTTACGGAAGTTTTACTTCTAATGCTTTATTTAGTACAATTCTTTTAAGAACAGCTGAATTAAGTAAACGTAAAAATCCAATCTCGTTGATCATAGGAAGTGATTCACGATTTCCGATCTATTCAAAAAGAAAAAGTGAAACACCAATTCACATTAAAAATAAACAAATTGATTTTATTCCTCAAATTAGTAGAAAAGGATCTATTACCTATTTGTCATTAAGCGGATTAGAAGCTATTGAAAACTTAAAAGCAGGTACGTATTCAATTATTGATGAAACGGTTAAAGGTATTTTATCCTTGAATTACAACAGGAATGAATCGAATGTTATTGCTTTTGATAATGAGGAAATTGTTTCTTTGTTTGAAGCACAAGGAATAAAAAATATAACTCTATCTGAAATTTCTGAAGGACAAAGTTTAACAAAAATTGATCTCGAAAAACCTTATGAATATTGGAAAATGTTTGTAGTGTTGGCACTTCTATTTATAATAATAGAAATTGCTCTTTTGAAATTTTGGAGAAAATAAATTGACAAATAAAATACGTATGAAAATTCTTATAAAACAAGCTCGAATTCTAGATCCTAAATCATCTTTTGATGGAAAGCAAATGGATATTTTGATTGAAAACGGAATAATAATTTCAATTGACAAGGCTATCTTAGATGATTCAGCAAAATTAATTGAGGGTGATAACCTACATATTTCTCAAGGTTGGGTTGACTTAAAGTCAAGTTTTTGTGATCCAGGAGACGAACACAAAGAAACCATAGAAACAGGATTGCACGCAGCTGCTTTTGGAGGATACACACACGTTGCACTTCTTCCAAGTACAAATCCAGTTATTGATGGTAAAACTCAAGTATATTACGCTTTAAAACAAGCTGAAAATGAAGTGACAAGTTTACATCCATTAGGTGCCATAACAGAAAAAATGGAAGGGCATAATCTTTCAGAAATGTATGATATGTACCAAGCTGGAGTAAGATTGTATACTGATGATTTAGAACCTGTTAATTCAGGCATATTATACCGTGCCTTATTATATAGTAAAAATTTCGGAGGGAAAATAATTGCCTTCTCTAGAGATAATTCGATGGCTGGAAAAGGAATGGTCAATGAAGGTGAAGCATCAACAAAAACAGGATTAAAAGCAGATCCAACAATTGCTGAGATTATTCAAGTTGAAAGAAATATTCGTCTTTTAGAATATACTGAAGGTACTATTCATTTAACTGGAATTTCTTGTGCTGAAAGTGTTGAATTAATTCGTAAAGCAAAATTGAAAGGACTTTCTATAACTGCAGATGTTCATGCGTCACATTTAATTTTCAATGAAACTGCTGTTCTTGGATTTGATTCAAATTTTAAATTAATGCCACCTTTACGTCGAGAAACTGATAGAGTAGCATTATGGGACGGTTTAAAAGACGGAACGATTGATGCAATTGTTTCAGATCATAGACCTTATGATAAAGAAGAAAAAGATGTAGAGTTTGATAATGCTTCATTTGGAAATATCACTCTTCAATCCTTATTTGGATCATTAAATTTAGCGAAAGAATTTGATTTAAAAACAGTAATAAAGGCTTTAAGTGTTAATCCAAGAGATCTTTTAGGTATTGATCATCAATTAATTGAAATTAATTCAAAAGCTGATCTCACAATTTTTAATCCATCAAATAAATGGATTTTAACTAAAGATGATATTATTTCTTCCACTTATAATACTCCATTTATAGATCAAGAATTTACAGGAAATGTTGTGGCTATCATAAATAACGGTAACTTAGCAATAAAAGATTAAGTCAAAATGTCAAAAAAGCGCTCCTTTATTAAACAATTTTTGAAAGATAGAAAGATGGTTGGATCAGTTCGTCCTAGCTCTAAATATCTGATGAATAAAATGCTTGAAAATGTCGACTTTGAAAGTTCAAAAGTAATCATTGAATTAGGTCCAGGAACAGGTGTTTTTACGCTTGAGATTTTAAAAAGAATGGCTCCTGATGCAATCTTATTTGTATTTGAATTGAATCAACGTTTTATTCGAATGTTAAAAAAAACGATTAAAGATAAGCGTGCCGTTTTTATTTATGACAGTGCTGAAAAAATGGAAGAATATCTAATTAAACATAATCTTGAAAAAGCAGATGTAATAATCTCTTCACTTCCTTTATATAATTTCCCTCAAGAATTGAGAGAAACAATTATTAACAATTCATTTGATGTTTTAAATAATTCAGGAAAATACATTCAATTTCAATATACGAAGCAAGCAAAAAAAATGTTAGATGCCAAATTTGAATCTGTTTCTATCACTTTTACTCCTTTAAACTTCCCTCCTGCTTTTGTTTATACATGTTATAAATTCAGATAATTTTCTTAATGGATAATTATACACATATCATTTTTAGTACTTCAGCTGTATATTTGTTCATTGTAATCGTTTTTAGAATTTTTGGTAAAACAGAATTAGCACAATTATCTATCACCGATTTAATTTTTGTACTACTAATAAGTAATGCCGTTCAAAACGCAATGGTTGGTCCAGATACTACTCTATTAGGAGGATTGATTGCAGCAAGTGTATTATTTGCAATCAATATGATCTTTAAAAAATTAAAATTTAAATTTCCCGGATTTAAAAAGTTAGTAGAAGGAGAACCTGTAATTCTGATTTATAAAGGAGTTATAAAGCATCAAAATTGCGAAAAAAATGGAATTACAGAAGATGAGCTTTTACAAGCTATTCGAGAACATGGAAGCAGTGAAATTGAAGATATCGATAGTTTAATATTGGAAGCCGATGGAAATATCAGTGTCGTTTCAAATAATCATAAGAACCATAGTATTCGGAAAATTAAGCATCGGAAAGTAAATTAGGTGTTGGGTGTTGGGCTCTGGAAAAATTGAACCATATAAGCGATATAAGGGCATATAAGTTTAGGATTTAAAAGTTGTAATATCTGGTGAATTATTATTTGATTTCCAATTTTACAAATAAGTTAACATTTATCTTTAAGCGAAATAGCTATTGTCTATATTTACAAAAATCTTTAATACCAAAAGAATGATTCAAATCCAATATTTTCCTTATCGATTGAATTTCAAATACCCATTTCGACTTTCACATACAGAAAGAACTGGAACAGATAATGTTTATGTTCTTTTAACTTCCGGAGAATATTCTGCTTGGGGAGAAGCTGTATTTATACCATATTACAGTGAAACTTTAGAGACATTCAACCATCTTGTTTCAAACTTAAAACTACCTGAAAACACAGACAACATAGTTCAATATATACAAAATTTAAAAAATTTATTTCCTCATTCTAATTTTTGTATTGCAGCTATTGACATTGCTTTGCATAATTTAAGAACTCAAATAACTGGACAAACTATTTCTAAACAATACCAACTTTCAGGACAACCAAAAGACACCTCATTCACGATAGGTATTTCAACTGAAAATGAAATGGAATCAAAATTGTTTGAAAACTCAGATATGAGCTATTTCAAATTAAAAGTAAGTCAACAAGAAATTGAAAGAATCATCAATACATTTACAAAACTTTCTAATAAGCCTTTTACTATTGATGCAAATCAAGGATTTACAGATAGAAATGAAGCATTAAACTGGAGCTATAAATTAGCCGACAAGGGAGTTTGGTATATGGAACAACCTTTTCATAAAGACGATTTTGAGAGCCACACCTGGTTAAAAGCAAGAAGTCCTATTCCAATTATTGCCGACGAGTCTTTTCAAACGTTTTCTGATTTAGAAAAAATAGAAAAAAGTTTTAATGGAGTAAATCTAAAAGTGATGAAATGTGGAGGGATTTCAGAGGGTGTAGCTTGTTTAAAAAGAGTTCAAGAATTAGGTTTGAAAAGCATAATTGGTTGTATGAGTGAATCTTCAGTTGTAATTGATGCTTCTATGCAAATTGCATCATTAGCAGACTGGGTTGATTTAGATGGAAATCTTTTAATTACAAATGATCATTTTAAAACAAAAAAAACGAATGAAGAACTCATCCGTTTAATAAAATTATAAAAATTTAAAATAGATTATTTCATCCATTTTAAATTTCGTGAATACATAAAAATAAAGATTAATGAAATACTTAAATTAAAATATAACACTATTCCTGGAATATATTGCGTTGAGGCAAAAAAGAAATTTTGAGAAACATATAATAATGAATAAATAATATACAAGTGGAAACCTATTTTGAATCCATTTCTCATTTTCATAACCCCAAAAACACCAATAAAGTTTATTATTAAAGATAAAATTGCAAACGCTAAATATTTACCATTTAAAATCTCTTTCAATATAGTTAATTGTCTTATACAAGTAGCCCCATATTGAAAATCTACTTTTTCGTAATTAGCAACCATTACAGACATTTCTGCTTTTATCGAAAGCATTTCCTGGTTCGTTAACTCACCATGATTAATAGAAAAAACATCTATTAACGAAGAGAAACTAATGTAAATAAGAGTCAAAACACACAAAACTTTTAAAAATTGAGGTATTGAATTAACTTCTTTTAATTGATCTTGATTAAAATCTAAATTATCTGACATTTTTTTAAAAAGTTTTATACAAAACTAACTAGATTTTTTGATTTTATTTAAAAAATTTTTAAATCCTCCTTTATAGGCCGCACTTTTTTCAGATGTAGTCAATTGAATTAAAGATGTTAATTCATCTTTTAATTCAGGATATTTCTTCACATAAGCAACTAAACAATACATACTATAAACTTGAAGAGAAACTTTATTTTCATTTTCCTTTATGAAGGAAATATATCTATCTAATAATTCAGATTCCATGTAGTTTGATATCTCAAAAAACTGAAGAATATTTACCACATTTCTAGCAACTGATTGATTTTGTTTTGTCAAAATTATATCAATTAAATCTTTTTGATAAGGTCTAATTAATGAAGCATCACGTTTAACTAAATGAGTTAAAATCCAAGAACCATATTCAGAATAAGGATGCTTTTCTTGGCGTTTTATAATATCTACAATTTCATTTATTCTTGTCGGATTTTCATAAAAATAATTTACATAGAAAGTCATATTCAATGACTTTCTAAACTCTTCTAATAAATCGTGAATTTTTGTCATTTGAAACATTAAATTTAAAATGATTTCTCAAAAGCACCAATTCCAAAAAGGGCATAATCGTATTTTGACGGGTCAATTGGATCAAATTCTCTTAATTGAATCATTAATTCCTCTAACATTTTTCCATCATTTTGTTTACGATTCACTAGTCCCAATTGTCTAGAAATATTCGCTGTATGAACATCTAAAGGAATTGATAATTCACTAGGCGAAATAGAATCCCAAATTCCAAAATCGACTCCTTTATTATCATTTCGAACCATCCATCTTAAAAACATGTTCAACCTTTTAGCAGCTGAATTTTTATCAGGATTAGAAATATGTTTTTGAGATCTATCTTCATGAAATGTTTCCAAAAAAATCTTTCGAAAATTTATAATTCTTCCTTGAGATCCAAAAACACTAGAATTAGCTTTAAAAGCATTTTCTAGACCTCCATTATCGTATATGGATTTCAAACTTCTAAAGAAAAAATCTAAATCATTTTTATTAAAGGTTCGATGAACAAATTTTAAATCTTTAGCTAATTCTTCGTTGTAATTTTTAATAAAATCGAATGGTGAATCTTGCATGACCATTAAAAGATTTTCACCGCTTTTAATGATACTTTTTCGGTTTCCCCAAGCAATTGTAGAAACCAAAAAAGAAGTAATCTCTACATCTTCTTTCTTTGAAAACCTATGTGGAAGTTGAATCGGATCACTTTCAATAAATAAAGGAGAATTATATTGATCTGCTTTAAAATTTAAAAAATCCTTAAGTTCTTCTTGTGTCATTTAATTTAAAAAGTTACCAAATTCCCATCAGCCATGACTAATTTTTTATCAGCCATATTTGCCAAAACTTCATTATGCGTAATAATAACAAATGTCTGATTAAATTCAGTTCTTAAATCAAAAAATAATTTGTGTAATTCTTCAGAATTTTGTGAATCTAAATTACCAGAAGGCTCATCAGCAAAAATAACTTTTGGTCTATTAATCAATGAACGAGCTACAGCTACACGTTGTTGCTCACCTCCCGAAAGTTCACTTGGTTTATGATCTTCTCTCGATGACAAACCCAACATTGCTAATAATTTACGAGCTTCTTTTTTTGCATCAGACAACGAGAGCCCCTTAATTAAGGCAGGTAAACAAGCATTCTCTAGAGCAGTAAACTCGGGTAATAACTGATGAAATTGAAAAATAAACCCAATTTGAGTATTTCTAAATTCAGAAAGCTTTCTTTGAGACAATGAAAAAGGATTAATGCCATTAATTTCAACAGTTCCGTAATCTGGTTTTTCAAGTGTCCCTAACAATTGAAGTAAAGTTGTTTTTCCAGCACCAGATGAACCAACAATTGAAATGATTTCACCTTGATGAACTTCTAAATCAATCCCCTTTAAAATTTTTAAAGCCCCGTATGACTTTGTTAAACCAATAGCTTTTAACATTATTTTTTCTGTTTAATTGAATGGCCCATTTTATCACGTTTTGTAATCAAATAGTTTTCATTATGCTCATTGCTTTCAATTTCCAAGGAAATATTTTCAACTATTTCTAACCCATACCCTACTAATCCAGTACGTTTTGTAGGATTATTAGTCATTAATTTCATTTTCGTAATACCTAAATCCCTTATAATTTGAGCCCCGATTCCATAATCTCTCTCATCCGCATTAAAACCTAACATTAAATTCGCTTCAACAGTATCAAATCCTTCTTCTTGAAGTTTATAAGCTTTAAGCTTGTTAACCAATCCAATACCTCGACCTTCTTGATTCATATAAACAATAACACCTTTCCCCTCTTTCTCTATTACCTGCATAGCTGCATGAAGTTGAGGACCACAATCACAACGACAAGATCCAAAAATATCTCCAGTAATACAAGACGAATGTACACGAACTAAAATATTTTCATCTTTTTTCCATTCCCCTTTAACAAGAGCTAAATGTTCTTTTCCTGAGGTAGTCTCTTTGTATGCATGTAACTGAAAATCACCCCATTTAGTCGGCATTTTCACATCTACAATTCTATCTATTAATGACTCAGTTTTAATTCTATATTCAATTAAATCCTCAATTGATATAATTTTTAAATCAAATCTTTTAGCAATTTTAATTAATTGAGGTAAACGAGCCATTGTCCCATCTTCATTTAAGATTTCAACAATAACACCTGCAGGTTCAAATCCAGCTAATCTAGATAAATCAACAGCAGCTTCAGTATGCCCCGCTCTTCTTAAAACTCCTTCTTTTTTAGCTCTTAAAGGAAAAATATGTCCTGGTTTCCCTAATTCAGAAGGATGAATTGAAGGATCAATCAAAGCTTGAATAGTTTTAGACCTGTCACTAGCTGAAATTCCAGTAGTACAACCGTGTCCATTTAAATCTACAGAAACTGTAAAAGGAGTTTCATAAGCCGCAGAATTTGATTTTACCATCAATTCAAGACCTAATTCATCGCATTTATCTTCCAATAAAGGAGCACAAATCAAACCTCTTCCATGCGTCGCCATAAAATTTATTATCTCAGGAGTCACATTTCGAGCAGCGGTTAAAAAATCACCTTCATTCTCTCTATCTTCGTCATCAACAACAATAATAACACGTCCTTGTTTTATTTCCTCAATCCCCTCTTCAATTGTATTCAACTTAAACTTCATTCTCTATTTTGTAAATCCTATTAATCAATTCTAATTTGCACTATTTATTCTTCTTTCACTAAATACCAAAAATCTTTATCGTTTTGAATTTTATTATCTGAAAACGCATATTGCTTTATTTTACTAAAATAAGATATCGGAAATCCAACAGCAAAACCAACCAAACCTATTTTTGCAGTATTCACATATCCAATAGGATTCAAAGTTCCAGTTTTAAAATTCATATTTAACAAAGGAGCTACAACAATTATCATAGCTGCAGAAACGACCATTGTACCTTTACCAAACAAATGAATTCCAGTCCTCACCGGAGATGAATAATTCACATATTTGAGATCTTTTAAATTAATAGATCTTGGAAGAGAAGCTTTAGTATAATAAAAACTTGAATAATCATTCTGCGTATTAATAACTGAGCTATCTATGAAATTATGTTCAATTGATTCATTGATTACATCAAAATCTAGTTTTTTAGCAAACAAATCATTTATATTCCCATTTACATAATAAATTTTCTCAAGAGTGACCCCATCTTTTGGGTACTCAACATAAGTCAATGTGTAAGAACTATTGTCTTTCAATAAAAAAGAACGATTCGTATCTGCTGAATTTATCATCCTAAAAGTTGTATAAACTGAATCAACTTCAATAATATTATTTTTCTCAACATCCTGAGAGAATAAAGAACACCAACAAAAAAATGCAATAATTGATCCTATAAATTTATTCATCTATTTCAAATTTTAATTATTGTTACTTTTTAATTTACTTTTAAATTAAAATATTTAACAAAAGTACTTAATCCAACTTGAATAAGTACTTTTTCATTTTTTTTAATTTGTTAAAACAGCTAATCCAGCACGTTTTAGTAAAGCTTCAG
This sequence comes from Flavobacteriales bacterium, assembly GCA_947474675.1. Taxonomy (GTDB): domain Bacteria; phylum Bacteroidota; class Bacteroidia; order Flavobacteriales_D; family Crocinitomicaceae; genus CAIUKX01. The sequence goes on along the minus strand of CANJKA010000062.1, from coordinate 9,165 downwards.
GCTTAGGTTCTTGCCCCCTAAAACGTTTATATAAAATCATCGGATGTTCAGTACCACCTTTGCTTAATATATTTTCAGCAAAAGAAGCACCTATTTCAGCATTAAAAATTCCATTTTCCTTAAAAAATTCAAAAGCATCTGCATCCAAAACTTCCGCCCATTTATAGCTATAATACCCCGAAGAATATCCCCCAGGGAAAATATGAGAAAACGATACACTTGAACAATTTTCAGCTACATCTGGATACATTTTAGTTTTTTCTAATGCTTTTAATTCATTCTCTTTAACTCTATTAATATCTGTAGGATCTGTTCCATGCCAAGACATATCTAAAAGACCTAAACTAATTTGTCTTACAGTTGCTATACCTTCTAAAAAACTTGCCGATTCAATAATTTTCTCTACATATTCCATCGGAATAGTTTCTCCAGTTTCATAGTGTTTAGCAAAAAGATCTAAGCATTCTTTTTCATAGCACCAATTTTCAAAAACTTGACTAGGAAGTTCAACAAAATCCCAGTACACACTTGTTCCAGAAAGACTTGGATAAGTTGTATTTGCTAACATCCCATGAAGACCGTGACCAAATTCATGGAACAAAGTAGTTACTTCTCCAAAAGTCAATAAAGAAGGTTTAGAATCTGTTGGTTTTGTAAAATTGCAAACATTTGAAATATGTGGACGTTCATTAATTCCATTTTCAATCTTCTGACCTTTAAACGAAGTCATCCAAGCTCCATTTCTTTTCCCTTCCCTTGGATGAAAATCTGCGTAAAATATAGCAATAAGTTCATTTGATTTATTATAGACTTCAAAAGTCTGGACATCAACATGATATGTATCAATGTTTGTCACTTTCTTAAATTCTAATCCAAACAATTTATTCGCTACAGAAAAGGCACCTTGAATTACATTTTCTAATTTAAAATATGGTTTTAATTTTTCATCATCCAAATTAAACAATTTATTTTTTAATTTTTCAGAATAATAAGCTGAATCCCATTTCTCTAGATGATCAATCCCGTCCAAATCTTTTGCAAAAGCTTCTAATTGATCAAATTCTTTTTTAGCGAAAGGTTTTGCTTTATCTAACAAGTCGTTTAAGAAATCATTCACTTTCTCAGGGCTTCCTGACATTCTTTCTTCTAACACAAAATGAGCATGCGTTTTATATCCTAAAAGATTAGCTCTTTGAAAACGTCCTTTTGCTATTTTCAATACAATTTCCTCATTATTAAACTCATCCTTCTTAAAACATTGAGCACCCGCAGCGATGGCTAATTTCTTACGTAACCCCCTATTTTCAGCATATTTCATAAAAGGTATATAGCTTGGGTAAGCCAAAGTGATCATCCAACCGTCTTTATTTTTAGATTTAGCGACATTTGCTGCAGCTTCTTTTTCATCTTCAGGTAAGCCTTTTAAATCATCAACGTTTGTAATATGCATCTCATAAGAATTTGTTTCAGCTAAAACATTTTCACCAAACTTTAATTTCAAGGTAGACAATTCTTTATCTATACTTCTCAACAATTCTTTTTTATCATCGGATAAATTAGCTCCATTTCTAGAAAAACTTTTATATTTTTTATCTAATAACGTTGATTGTTCAGCAGTTAAAATTAATGTGTCTTTTTGATCATAAACCGCTTTCACTCTCAAGAACAGTTCATTATTTAACGTAATATCATTTCCAAATTCAGAGAGCATAGGAGAAACATCTTGTGCAATTTGTTGAATTTCTTTGTTTGTTTCAGCAGAATTTAAATTAAAAAAAATGCTAGAAACTCTATCCAATTGCTCTCCACAATACTCTAATGCTTCGATCGTATTTTTAAAAGAAGGAACTTCAGTATTTGAAGTAATAGTGTTTATTTCATTTTTTGTTTGTTCAATTAAAACAGTAAAAGCTGGCAAAAAATCTGCATTATTTATTTTTGAAAAAGGTGCTAAATCAAAAGCTTGTAATAATGGGTTGTTCGTATTACTCATATAATGTTTTTAAAAAAATACTCTATTATTAATTTGAAATTAGATTTTATTAAAAAATTTCATTCTTTATAAAAGTAGGAATTAAATCTAAATTAAGACTATAAAAGATCTGTAGAAAGATAAAAAAAAGTTAAAACAAAAAAAAAGCGTAATCGAACGATTACGCTTTCATAATATTATATTTTAATTATGCGATTACTCCCATAACTTCTGCCATCTTAGCTCCAATGTGAGCTGGAGAATCTACAACGTATATTCCGCACTCACGCATAATACGTTTTTTAGCTTCAGCAGTATCATCATCACCACCAACAATTGCACCTGCATGACCCATTGTACGACCTTTTGGAGCAGTTTCACCAGCGATAAATCCTACAACTGGTTTAGTTCCATTTTCTTTAATCCATCTAGCAGCATTAGCTTCAAGATTACCTCCAATTTCACCAATCATTACAATTCCTTCCGTTTCTGGATCATTCATTAATAATTGAACAGCTTCTAGAGTTGTAGTTCCGATAATTGGATCTCCACCAATTCCTATAGCAGTAGTGATACCTAAACCAGCTTTCGCTAATTGATCAGCTGCTTCGTATGTTAAAGTACCTGATTTAGATACTAGACCAATATTTCCTTTTTTGAAAACAAAACCTGGCATAATACCAACTTTCGCCTCATCTGGAGTAATAACACCTGGACAGTTTGGCCCGATTAATCGGCAATCTAATCCGTTCAAATATTCTTTTGCTTTTACCATATCTGCAACTGGAATACCTTCAGTAATACAAATAACTACTTTGATACCAGCTTCAGCTGCTTCCATAATTGCATCAGCCGCAAAAGCAGGTGGCACAAAAATAATAGATACATTCGCTCCAGCTTTTTCAACTGCATCAGCAACGGTATTAAATACTGGACGATCTAAGTGAGAAGTTCCACCTTTACCAGGAGTTACACCACCTACTACATTTGTTCCGTATTCAATCATTTGACCTGCGTGAAACGTTCCTTCGCTTCCAGTAAATCCCTGAACAATAACTTTTGAATCTTTATTTACAAGTACACTCATTTTTGCTGTTTTAGTCCTTTATAATTTGAGGATATTTTTACGAGTTCAAAGGTAGTTTATTGAAATGGGAAAGACAAACTATTAATGAAAGAAATCAAATAAAAAATAAAATTATTTTTAAATCTGCATGATAATAATAAAAATCACTCTACATAGGTCCCAAAAGAATAGATTCGTTGCAGCCAATAATCAGACTGCGTAATATCAGTAATAATAACCCCTTTAGAAGAACTTGCATGAATCATTTGAAGAGGAGCACCTTTTTCAGAAACAATAATCCCAACATGAGAAACGCCAGAACCATTATCAAAAAACACTAAATCTCCTTTTTGAGCATTTTTTTGTTTTACCTTAACAGATTGATTTTCTTGATCGACAGCTCTTCGTGGAATTGATTTTTCGAAATTTTTAAAAACATACCCCGTAAAACCACTACAATCAAATCCAGAAGGATCTACACCTGACCAAACGTAAGGAACACCAATTTGTTTTTTTGCATATTCAACAATTTCATTTCTCTGTTTACTTGATACCGTTGTTTCCTTTGAAAAATCACTGTTTTTTATTTCTCCCTGCTTATCAATGCTTGGGATTTTATCAAATAATCCAACAATTGCAGTTTGAAATTCATTTGCCTCTTTCGTTTTTCCTTGAATTTTAAGATCTTCAATCCAAGCATTAATATCATTCTTTAAAAAAACAACTTCATTCAAATGAGCTTCAAAAATCTTCGTTCCATCTTTCGATTTAATAACTTTCAAAAACAATTCTCTCGCTTCAACTAATGCTTCAGGATGACGGTTCAACCAAACTTCATTCTGTGACAATTGAAATAAACTTAAACTTTTATAAAATGACGGAATTAAAGAAAAATCAAAATCAGGTTTATCTAATAACAAATTTGCTTTTCTATAAACTAACTTATAGTGACCTTGAGCATATAACATTTCAATCTTATCAAAGCTAGGAATTTGAGCTGATAGGGAAAATGAAAAAAATAAAAGGGTGAAAAGAAGAAGCTTTTTCATTGAAATTAAATTTAATACGAATTAACTGAAAATTTCAATTGAAAAAAAAACTAATTTAAAAAAGCGTTAACACTTCAATGTTTAGATTAAAAACAATTAAACCCTTAAAAAAAATAAAAAGATTCATTCTTCATAATTGATCACGAAAAATTAACATTTTTTTTGATTGAATATTATTTAACATAATCTTTATTGATGAGTTTTTAATATATTTATACTTTATTTAATTTAATTTTTCCTTTTCAAATTCAATCTAGACATATGATTCGTTATTATTTAAGTGTTTTAGCAATTTCTTTAAGTGCTCTTAGTTTCTCTCAAGTAGATAAAACAAAGATAAATACGACTCAAAAATTAGAAGAAGTAATGATGTACATAAACAAAATGTATGTTGATACTGTCAACCAAAAACAGTTAACAGAAGCTGCTATTGAAGCAATGTTGGAAAAATTAGATCCTCATTCAGTTTACATTTCAAAAGAAGAGGTCGATGGAGCAAATCAGCAAATTGAGGGAAGTTTTGTTGGAATTGGAATTCGTTTTCAAATTCTAAAAGATACTTTACTTGTGGTTGCGACAATTCCTGGAGGACCATCAGAAAAATTAGGGATTTTACCTGGCGACAAAATCTTAACAGTTGAAGGGAAAAATATTGCTGGAGTTGGGTTGAAAACAATTCAAGTAAGGGAACATTTAATGGGAGAACTAGGTTCTAAAGTAAACATTGAAATCAAGCGAAAAAGTTCTAAGAAAAATTTAGCTTATATTATAATTAGAGATAGAATTCCTGTTAATTCAGTAGATTGCTATTATATGGTAACTCCTGAAATTGGTTATATAAAATTAAATAGCTTTTCAAGATCAACTGTTGAAGAAATGCACAAAGGTATTCAAGATTTGAAACTAAAAGGCATGAAGCATTTAATCTTTGATTTACAAGGAAATGGAGGTGGATTATTATACGCTGCTCAAATGGTTGCTGATGAATTTTTATCGAAAGATAAATTGATTGTTTATTCTGAAGGCAGGGCTCAACCAAGATCAGATTTAAAAGCAGAAAAATTAGGATTATGGGAAGATGGAAAATTAATTCTTTTAACTGATGAATATTCAGCTTCAGCAAGTGAAATAGTTTCAGGATCTATTCAAGATTGGGACAGAGGATTAATTATTGGTAGAAGAACATTTGGTAAAGGATTGGTTCAAAGACCAATTGACTTGTCTGATGGTTCACAAATTCGTTTGACAATAGCGAGATACTATACTCCTGCTGGTCGTTTCATTCAAAAATCATACGAAGATATGGATGCGTATGAAAAAGACTTAAGTGTAAGGTATAAAAAAGGAGAATTTCAACATGCTGACTCAATTCACATGCCTGATTCATTGAAAGCACAAACTTTAATTACTAAAAGAACTGTTTATAATGGTGGTGGAATTATGCCCGACATTTTTGTTCCAATGGACACTTCTGGTGTAACAGAATATTTTAAAGCAATCTTAAGAGGTGGCTATGTAAATAGCTTCACACTTACATACGCAAATGATAATAGAGATGATATTTTAAAAAAATACCCGACATTTACAGATTTTAAAAAAGAATTTAATTGTGACCAAAAATTTATGGATGTCTTTTTTGAATATGTAAAAAAAGAAGATTCAACTTTGATTTTTAACAAAGAAGAATATAAAACAAGTGAAAACTTAATTAAACTTCGATTAAAATCTATTTTAGCTCAAGACATTTGGGGATATAATGAATTTTACGAAATATACAATGCTTCAAACGAAGCTCTAACTAAAGCTATTGAAGTTCTTGAAACAAACCAATATGATAAAATGAACTTAGAGAATACTAAGAAAAAATAAAATTAATTAAATGACAAATTGAATAGTTTATTAAAATGAAAAAAGCACTTTACTTATCAGCAATTTTATTGGTCTCATCTTCATGTGGTGAATCTTCAAAAGAACCTAAAAACTCAACTAATGAATCATCTATTTCATCAGGAGGAAAGGCTGAAGCGGAATTAAATGAATCTCTAAAGGATATTGTAAAAGAAGAAGAAGAGAAAGAGAAATTGGAAAAAGCAAAAAATACAACTTGTACTTTTAATGAATTAATTCACGATTATGGAGATGTCAAAGCTGATTCGGACAACACTTGTTTTTTTAGTGTAACAAATACCGGTGAAAAACCATTAATCATTGAAAAAGTAGATGCAAGTTGTGGTTGTACAACTCCAATAAAACCTGAAAAACCTATTTTACCTGGTCAATCGGATAAAATTAAAGTTGTATTTCATCCAACATCAACACAATTAGGTTCCCAAAATAAAACAGTAACCGTTACAGCTAACACTGAACCAAGAATTGCCATTTTAAAGATTAAGGCTTTTGTAAAATAAAAGTAAATAAACATAATCATTTAATTAAAAAGGTCAGAAGAATATCTGACCTTTTTAAGTTTAAAATAATACCAAATGTAATTATAAAATAGGCCAAATATGCGAAGTGTTTTTTTTATCAAGACGATGAAAAAAAACAAGTAGATTGGCCTATTTTGTAGTTATGTTTGGTATAAGTTGAGTAAAAAACTTTAAACGTCGAGAAGATTATCTTCTTTCTTTTTATTAAATAACTTAATGTATATATTGCTTAGGTAAATATTTAAATCTAAGTTCCATTTAAATTTTAATATTACTCCAAAATAAATGGACGTTATTAGAAATAAATTAATGGAGATTTGAACATATTTATTCAAGTGTAAAATATTTAAAAATTGACTCAAAAATAAAATACTAAAAAAGAGAACAAAAACATAAAGTTGGTATATCTCAAAAGGATGAATTTTAAACCATTTTAAGACAACTAAAAGTCTTCCAATATTATTTACAATTATCGCAAACGAAGTTGAAATTGCGGCACCTATAATACCATAAATCGGAATTAACCAATAATTCAAAATAAATACAATTAGCAATAGTGAAAAAGTAAATATTATATCATACTTATATTTTTTAGAGGTAATTAGTATAGTCGTATTTAAACCAAAATACATATCATTAATTCGCCCAATCATTAAAAAAAAGAAAACCCAAATTCCTGCTAAATATTCACTTGGTAAAAAGGTAAACAAATTATCTCTGTTTACCCAAATCACTAGGAACATATACAAAGAAATGATCAATGAAATCGAACTTATTTTCTTGTAGAGCAAACTCATTTTAGCCATATTCTTTTCTTTCCAATATATTGGAATTAATGGGTTTGACACCCTTGTCAATGATTTATAAGGAACTTGTAAAGCACTAATGAGAAAAATAATTGTTGTGTAAACACCTGTCTCTTTTAAACCAATATAATAGGCAATCATTAATGAATCCATTGTCATTACAGAAAGTGCCGCGATTGAATTCGAATAACTATACAAGCTATAGGAAAAAATAATTTTTTTAAACTTTTTTGAAATTTTAAATGGCTCTTTTTGAAAACGTATTTCATCAATCTTAATTAAATAAATGAACAAAACAAGCGATGGAATAAAGTAAGACAAGCAAATTAGAATAAAAAATAGAGGGAAATAAATGATCTTAAAAATCAATAAAAAAAGTAAAACTGTTGTAAATAATCGAAGTACGAAATCATACATAAAAACCGATAATAAGTTTTTATGCATTGATCTGAGGTAAGTTTCAAAAACATAGAAAAACACATTTGCTATCCCAATGGGAACTATCCAATAATAATAATCAACAAAAAGTGAAGATTTTTCATCATAAAAATGAACAATATTATCATGCAGTAGAAAGGCAATACTAGAGAAAATTAGGACACCAATTGAAACAAAAATTAAATTAACTCTTAAAAAGCTCCTTTTCTGCTTGTCACTTTCTAAGAAAAAAGGAAGAAATTTACTGATTGAATTTATCGAGCCTAAATTTGATAATTGACCAAATAATATCCCAACACTTAAAATTAAATTTATCAATCCAATTTCTTCAGTCTTGAGAATATAAATAAATAAAACACCTTTATTTACATATCCTAACAATAAACCAAAAAAAGATAAAATTGTAGTTCGTAAAGCGTCTTTCTGAATAAAACCCATTTATTTATATTAAGATTGGAAATACAAATAAAGCCATTTTCTATCTATTTTCATGTTAATTTACTTTAAAAGTCTTTTTTTATGCTCTAAAAAGTGAAATAAATTCTATTCTTCAACGTTTATGCTATAATTTTCTCTTTTTGATTGCATAATTAGTGAAAAAAAGAGTAGATTTGATACAATCAAAAAGTGAAAAAACAAACTGTTTAGTCCACTTTATTGTAACAGTGTTTTTTTGATGATTTATTTTATCGTTAACAATTATTCTAAATATGATTAAAGCAACGAAACCATTTTCTCCTCCAATTGAAGACTATATTTCTAAAATTAATGAAATATTTGAAAACAATTGGTTTACTAATCACGGACCACTTGTTACAGAATTAGAACAAACTTTAAAAGAATATTTCAATGTTCCTTTTTTGGTTTTGGTAACAAATGGAACAATTGCATTACAAATTGCAATAAAAGCTCTCGAATTAAAAGGAGAAATAATCACTACTCCCTATTCATATGTTGCTACTACATCTTCAATTGTTTGGGAAAATTGCACTCCTCGATTTGCTGATATTGATCCTATAACATTGAATATATCTGCCGAAGAAATATCAAAAAAAATAACAAAAGATACGAAAGGAATATTAGCAACAAATGTTTATGGTTTTCCGTGTGATTTTGAAGGTATTCAAAAAATAGCCAATGAAAACAATATTCCCGTAATTTATGACAATGCTCATGGATTCTCGACAAAATTCAAAGGAATTGACACGATGAATTACGGAGATATATCCACTATTAGTTTTCATGCTACTAAACTTTATCATTCGGTAGAAGGTGGTGCAATAGTTTGTCAAAACGAAGATATTTACAAAAAAATAATGCTTTTACGTAATTTCGGACACACATCCCCTCATACTTTTGGAGGAATAGGCATTAATGGTAAAATGAATGAATTATGTGGTGCCAT
>CANJKA010000061.1 GCA_947474675.1 Flavobacteriales bacterium | reverse complement strand
TGAAGTCAGAGAGTTTCTTCAAAAAACGCTTTCTAAAATGGGTTTAACCCCAAAAGAATACAACGAATTTATTGTTTTTTGGTATCCGTTGATGAAAGATAATCCGTACAACTTAATTCATTTTTCAGGAGAACAATATTTACGTTCAGCACCTTTAAAAATTACACCAAAACCTAATTCAATGTTACGTGTTTTTATGGTTTATAAACCATTAGCGGAAAAAATTGAAATTATTGAACAAGAAATAAGTACTTTTGAAAGAACAGGGTTTTCCGTTATAGAATGGGGTGGAACGATTTTAAAATAAAGATATGGAATTAATTACAATTAAAACATTTAGCAATTCAATTGATGCTCATATTTTAATGTCTCGATTGGAAGATGAAGGAATTCGATGTTTTCTTATCGATGAAAATATTGTTTCAGTTAATCCTCTTTTCAATGTAACAGTTGGAGGTATGAAATTGAAAATAAATGGAAGTGATAGTGAAAAAGCAAAAAGTATTCTGTCTGAAATTGAAGGAACACCTTATACTGATGATAATGATGAAGCAATAACTTGCCCAAAATGTAATTCAACAGATTTATATTCAGGATTTAATACAATCCAAAATACAACTAGTTTTATGGCTTTTATAATTTCTTTTGTTCTTTCAATTTTTCCTTTTTATCTCAAAAAAGTGTATAGATGTAAAGAATGTGATACTGAATTTAAAAATTAAAAACTGCTTATTTCTTTTATTAAGTTAGATTTATTTCTTAGGTCTTGCAACACAAGCATATTGAATATATTTACAATCCTTGATAAATCCTAAAGTCAAAACATTTACAATGTGAAAACCAACTGAAGGAGTTGGTTTTAATCCTTTTACAGAAACTACTTCATAATTTAAATCTTCGAACATTTCAATCATGCTTTTTTTAGTAAAAAAACGTAAATGTGTTCGGTCCATAACTCCATTGTCTTCGTATTTCCAATCTTTTCCGAAAACATATTTTTTGAATACTCTCCAATATCTTGCATTAGGAATTGAACAAACAACAACCCCGTTTTCAGCTAAATTATCCTTTATACGAGTTAATACTTCATATGGATTTACAAGATGCTCAAGAACATCGTTAAAGGTAATGCATTCAAAATAATTTGTTGGAATTTCAGTTAATGTATCAGCTAGATCGCCCTGAATAACTTTGTGAATTTTGGAACGGGCTGTATCTGCAGAGCTCGCATCCATTTCAAGTCCCCAGACTTCAGCATTAAAATGATTTTTAGCCGCTGTTGCAAAATAACCTTCTCCACATCCACAATCAAGAATTTTTTTTGTTCCTTTTGGAACAAATTCAAGCATTTCTGCTCGATTGTTTGAATAATAACCTTCAGGTTTGACAATCATATCAGCAATTTCATTTTTTTCTTTTGTATCCATAGAACAAACTTACGAATATTATTATATTTACTTATTAATCTTTGTGCTAATAATAGGATGGTTTATTTTAAAAATACTTTTTTTTTAGTAATTGGATTCATAATCCTGGCAAGTTGTGAGCCATCTATTTCATTTACAGATCCGCAGCCAATCAATACTGAAAATGTTTTTGAGTTTCCAAAACGATACCGAGGACGTTATTTTAGTTCTGATGGAAATTCTATTTTAGTAGTAGGTAATAATTTTCTAACAAGAATAAATGAATTTGATGTTGAAACACTTTTGAAAGATATTGATAGTAATTGGGTTTTTGAAGGAAGTTTTATCGTTGATAAAGAGCTGGATAAGAAGTATTCTTACAAAAAGAATGGAGATACTTTGATAGTTCATCACCGTGATGAAGATACTTTTTTCGAGTTTGATTCTGAACATGTAGTCAGAAAATTGAAAGGATTTTATTTTTTAAACACCAATATAATTAGTGGCGTATGGGAAGTTCAAAAATTAGATTTTGGACATAATGAAGTCAATTGCTGCTCAATTTCAACGGTTTTTGATTTCGAAGATTTAAAAGAAGTTACAAATACATCGAAAGAGCAGGTATTGCCGTTTAAATTTTCACCAACAAGTAAACAATTTAAGAGATTTGTTTGGAAAAATGGATTTAAAAAATGTGAGTTATATACAAGAAAAAGGTTTATAATTAAATAGTTGATAAATTTTTAATCTACTTTCACTTCTTTTGATTATTTTTAGATTCATCATTCGTTTAAATCAAGAATTTATTTTAAAGTAAGTTGATTAAGTATGAAAAATTCAGAAATCTATAAAGTTATTTTTGATACATCACCTGACGCAATTATTGTTTCAAATACTATAGGAGAAATTCTTTTTGTAAATAATCAAGTTGAGAAAATGTTTGGTTATGTTGAACATGAACTTATTGGACAAAAAATTCATTTTTTAATACCTGACCGTTTTCATCATAAACATATTGAAAATCACGATTCATTTGTTTCAAACTCGTCGAAAAGAGTAATGGGACTAGGTGAAATTTTATCGGCAAAAAGGAAGGATAATTCTGAATTCTTTGTAGATATTAATTTAAATCCTTTTGAATCAGGAGCAGAAAAAATTATTTGTTCAACAATTAGAGATGTAACAGAACTTATTCAAAAGGAACAATTATTTTTAGAGAATCAAAATTTAATTCAACGAATATACGAGGCTTCTCAAGATGCTGTTATAATTATTGATGAGATTGGTGAGATTACTAAATGGGATAGAAAATCAGAAATTTTATTTGGATGGAAAGAAAGTGAAGTCATAGGGTTAAAGCTTTCTTCAATTATTATTCCTGAAGAGAATCGTTTGAATCATGATAAGGGGATGGCCAACTTACAAAACTCTAAAGAGCATTCAATGTTAAATAGTGCTCATGATTTAAAAGTTTTAAATAAAGCAGGAGTTTATTTTGATTCTTCTTTAAGTATAACTCCAACTTTAATTGATGGTAAAACTCATTTTATTGGTTTTATCCGAGATGTTTCAGAAAGAAAAAAATCAGAAAGTCTTCTTTTAGAAAAAGAAGAAAGATACCGTGTTCTAGTTGAGAATGCTCCAGAAGCTCTTGTGGTGGTTGATCTGGAAACTCAAAAATTTGTGAACTTTAGTAGGAGTTCATTAGAATTATTTAAGGCGACAAAAGAACAATTGTTAAACTCTGGACCTGCTGATATTAGTCCAGAACATCAACCTGACGGTTCTCGTTCTTCTGTTAAAGCAATGGAGAAAATTCAGGAAGCAATTCAAGGTGATAAGCCTTCGTTTGAATGGGTGCACTGCAATTTTTTGGGTGAATTAATTCAATGTGAAGTTCATTTAGTTAGAATAACTGAAGGAGATAAAATCTTAATTCGTGGAAGTATTCAAGATGTTTCAGAAAGAAAAAAAAATGAAGAAGCATTAAGATTGAGTGAAAATAAATACAGAGATATTTTTGAGAATATTCAAGATGTTTTCTTTAAAACGTCTATTGATGGCATGATAATAGAAATTAGTCCTTCAATAAATCAATTTACCGATTTTTCCAGGGAGACGATGATTGGAACTAATATACTCGATATTTACTACAATCCATCAGATAGAGTTAGACTTTTAAGCGAATTATCAAGAGATGGTTTTTTGAAAGATTATGAATTAAGAGCAAAAGATAAGCAAGGTGGATTAGTTCATCTTTCTGTAAATGCACGATTAATTTATGATGAAAATGATAAAGCAACTCACATGGACGGCTCTATTCGAAATATTACAGAAAGGAAAATTTATGATTTTGAAATTGAAAATCAAAACAAAAAACTAAAAATTCAAAATAAAGAATTAGAGCAATTTAACTATGTGATTTCTCATGATCTTCAAGAGCCCTTGCGTACCTTGTTGAGTTTTAGTTCTTTAATTCAAGAAGAGTTTAAAGGTCAATTGAACGAAACTGCTGACATTTATTTAAAATATATTTTTGAATCTTCAACTAGAATGCAAGAATTAGTAAATGGTTTGTTAGGATATGCAAGAATTGGAAAAGAAAAAGAATTAACTTTAATAGATTGTAATCTTGTCGTAAAACAAACATTAGTTGATTTAGCTTTCTTAATAAAGGAAAATAATGTTAAAATAAATATTGGAAAATTACCTAAAGTGTATGGCTATTCTGTTGAATTTAGACTTCTTTTTCAAAATTTAATAAGTAATGCGATTAAATTTAAAAAAAACGAAGTAAATCCTGTTGTTACTATTTCTGCAATTGAAGATGTTAATAAATGGATTTTTTCTATTGAAGATAACGGAATTGGAATCGATGAGAAAAACAATGAGAAAATCTTTATTATTTTTAAAAGACTTCACAACAGAGATGAATACGAAGGAACTGGTATAGGATTGTCTAATTGCAAGAAAATTGTTGATTTACATGGTGGAAATATTTGGGTTGATTCTGAATTAGGAAAAGGAAGTGTTTTTAATTTTTCGATTCCAATTATTTAATAATATAGAATATGGAGCATAAATTAAAGTGTGTTTTACTTGTTGATGATGATCATGCAACTAATTATATTCACAAAAAAATTATTGAACAATCTGGTATTGCCAGTAAAGTAGAGATCGCTTTAAATGGTCAAGAAGCTCTTGATTTTATCGTTAAGAACAATGAATTAGAAAAAGAGGGTAAACTTTCTGAATTTCCTTCGATTATATTTTTAGATATTAATATGCCAGTTTTAGATGGGTGGGAATTTTTAGAGGAATACAGTGAATTAATAATTTACAGAAAAAGTCAAGTGATTATTGTTATGATGTCAACTTCTTTTAATCCAGATGATGAAGATAAAGCAAAAGGAATAGATCATGTGACATGTTATAAAAGTAAACCTATGACTTTTGATGTTATTGATCAAATAAAAGCAAAAATATTTCAATTAAATAGTTTGTAATTTTTTGAATTTATTATAAATTACAAAGCCTCAAAGCATTATACTTTGAGGCTTTGTAGTAAGAAATTTTATATTAATAATTTAAAAACCTCCTCTTTTTATTGGTGGAACAGGGACAGGTATTGGAGCTGTTTTTACAGGATTTGTAGCTGGTACATTTACTGGTTTTGAAACAGGTGCAGGTTTTGAAACCGGCGGTACATATACAGGCTGTGGTGACGATTTTGTTTCAGGCACTGAGTAAACAGGTTTAGATTTTGGTTCTGTATATACTGGTTTACTCACAGGTTCTAATGCACCTTCTTTTCCAGATGATACTGGTTTGCTTAAAGGTTCTAATGCACCTTCTTTTCCAGATGATACTGGTTTACTCACAGGTTCTAACGCACCTTCTTTCCCTGTTGAAGATTCTTTTGAAGAAGAATTTACTGGTTTTATGACTTTAAATTCATCTACATTTTCAACTTTCAAAGGTTTATTCAAAGTTTGTGGTGTAGCTGAATTCGGCAAAGTTCCTGGCTCTTTTTGAACATGCGGGATATTTATATTTGGTTTAGCATTTTCAACTGGAATTCTTTCAAGAACAACATCTTTTGTTTCGTCTTTAAAAATTGGTCTTGGGGACGGAGCTATATTCAAAAGCGCATTATCAAAAATACATCCCTTTAGATCTCCTCCTCTAATTCCTTGATTTTCGCAATTTTTACGAGCGGTTTCTCGTTGGTTTGGATCTAAATCGCCTACTGTTTTATGATATTTAGGAAAACTTAAGTCCGTAAATGATGCCGTATTATTTCCTATCCAATAATCAAACAAAGTTGTTTGGTCAGTTACTCTCCAATAGGAGCCAAAATCGGTATTCAATTTATGAAGATATTCTTTTTCAGCTTGATTAGAAGTGGCACTTACTTGGGTATTTCCAAAAACATCTGTGAAAGAAACTAGTGAAGCGTATAGTTGAGAATTATCAGGATTCATGGGCGTTTTTAAATCGTCCTCAGACAAACCGTTTGCATTTCCTAATAACCCTTGATAACCTCCCATAACGCAAGGGTATACTTCTGTAAAGATATTCATGAAACCAGAATTGTTTTTTTGAACGGACACTTTTTCTCCTGTAGGCCAAGTTATTACATAATCATTCCTATTGTTTTTGATTATTCCTCCATGAGGTAAAAAATACGTCATGTTTTCTACATTTATAGGAGTTCCATTTAGTCTTACATCGGTTGAATTATCTGAATCAGGTTTATCTAGACCATATATACATAAACGATCTCCACCAACATTCATAGCGACAGCTACGTTTAATGAAACATCAGCTGAACTTGCTTTTTGTCTTGTTTGAACTTCAAAATAACCAGTATTTGATTTTGCTAAAACGAATTCACCAACAGATTGCATTGAGTAAGAATTACCATCAAATGATGAAAAATGAGGATCGCCAAAGGTTCTACCTGATGTTGTTTTACAGTTTGGTCTCGCAAACAAATCTACAATTGTTTGCCAAATTTGAAGATTAGTCCCATTTTGTCTAGCAGCATTCATATTGTTTCCTGCTTTATTTCGTATGTTTTCGAGTGTTGTTAATGGAAGAGTTTTCATCATCTCAAAAGGAGTGAAGTTTTCAGGGAAATTTCTGTCGGGTATGACTTGGTTTATTGCTATTGCTTGAATACTTTTTGACAACCAATCTCCTCGTAGCGGATCCCAATTGTGTAATTCAGTTTCAATACTTGAAAATTCTCTGGTGAAAACTTCATTTTGAGCTTGAATAAAGTTAAAATTAAGTGAACCAAGAATTAAAAATAAAAGTAATTTTTTTGTTTTCATATCTATTTAATTTAAAGGGTGAATCTTTTTTTGATAATATTAATTGAAAAGAATTGAACATTTTTTTTTTTATCATAAAATTAACAAATTAATTTTTTTAAGAATTTATCTGACAACTTTTCATTTTGATCTTTTGTTTACTGACAACCTGTCTGAAAATAGAGTGTGGCAAAATCTTTGACAAGAGCAATGTATCAAAATTAAGAAAAGATGTCTGAGGAAAAAGAAATGAACGAAGAGCAAGCAATACCTGTTACTGAAACGGAAAATGTAACTGAAACTGAGAATGTAACTGCAGAAGAAGCAGTAGTTCCAGAAGAAGTTGAATTGACATGGGAAGATAAATATGAAGAAATGAATGATAAATTCGTTCGTTTGTATGCAGAGTTTGATAACTATCGTCGTCGTACTAATAAAGAGAGAATTGATTTAATTGGTTCTGCAAGTGCAGGTGTAGTTAGAGACATGATCCCTGTTTTAGATGATTTTGATAGAGCTATTTTAAACAATGAAAAATCTGACGATATCAAAGCTGTTAAAGAAGGTTTTTTACTTGTGTCTACAAAATTCCGTGGGATTTTAGAAGGAAAAGGTCTGAAACCAATGAAGTCTAAAGGAGAAACTTTTGACAGTGAATTCCATGAAGCAATAGCGAATATTCCTGCACCTGATAAAAAATCAAAAGGAAAAGTGATTGATGATGTTGAAAAAGGATATTTATTGAATGATAAAGTTATTCGATTTGCTAAAGTGGTAGTTGGTCAATAATTTCCTGAAAATATATGTATTAGCGATTATTTATTTAAATAATTGTTTGATTCAATAAAAACATAAGAATGAGTAATAAAAGAGATTTTTACGAGATACTGGGTGTTTCTAAAAGTGCAAATGAAGCTGAAATAAAAAAAGCGTACCGTAAAATGGCGCTTAAATACCATCCTGATAAAAATCCTGATGATAAAGCATCTGAAGATAAATTTAAGGAGGCAGCTGAAGCTTATGAAGTCCTAAGTGATTCTGATAAACGTGCTAAATACGACCGTTTTGGTCACGCAGGAATGAGTGGCGGCGGCGGATTCGGCGGCGGCGGAATGAATATGGATGATATTTTCTCTCAATTCGGAGATGTTTTTGGTGGTGGTTTTGGTGGAGGAAGCTTTGGTGGAAATCGTGGTGGAGGTGGTTCTCAAAGAGCTAGAGGAACTAATTTACGTGTAAAAATGAAAATGACTCTTGAAGAAATTTCTGAAGGAGTAACAAAAAAAATAAAGGTTAATAAATTAGTAAACGCGGACGGGGTTACCTATAAAACGTGTTCAACTTGTAATGGTTCAGGTAGAATTATGAGAGTTGCTCAGACTTTTTTGGGTGCTATGCAAACACAGTCAACTTGTCATGCTTGTCAAGGTGCTGGAAAAATGATCGACCATCGACCATCTGATGCAGATGCTCAGGGGCTAAAAAGAATGGAAGAAGTTATTGAGGTTAAAATTCCTGCAGGAGTTGAGAATGAAATGCAATTGAGCGTTTCAGGAAAAGGAAATGCAGGTCCTTTTGATGGGATACCAGGAGATTTAATAGTTGTAATTGAAGAAGTTCAGCATGATCAATTACGACGTGAAGGTGAAAACTTGCATTATGAAGCATTTATCAATTTTGTTGATGCTGTTTTAGGTGAAAGTATTGAAGTGCCTACTGTTAATGGGAAAGCAAAAATAAAAGTGGAACCAGGAACACAAAGCGGAAAAATGTTACGTTTAAAAGGAAAAGGGCTTCCTGTTCTTCAAAGACATAATGTTGGAGATTTATTTATACATATAAATGTATGGACTCCTAAAAAATTCTCTAGAGAAGAAAAAGAAATTTTAGAGAAATTAAAAAATAGCGAAAACTTTAAACCAAATCCAGATGGAAACGAAAAGGGTTTCTTTCAAAGGGTGAAGGATATGTTCCAATAAAATTTTAAAAGCTTTGTGAATTCACAAAGCTTTTTTTTTGTAAAATTGTGTGTAATTAAGTAGTTTATGGATTTGTTTGAGGAAAAAATAAAAACGGAAAGTAATGCAATGCATTATTTCATCACATTGAGTTTAGTTGTTCTTTCGTTTATTACAATTGGTTATTTACCTCTTATTATTTCTTTGTCGTTATCCACTAACGACCCTTCAAAATATATAGATAATACTATGATAGCGGAACTTATAGGTTCAAACTCATTTTTTGCAGTCATCTTGTTTCCTTTTGTTGTAGTACTTTTATCGTTAATAATAGGTGTAAAATTCGTCCACAAAAAAACAGTATTAAGCTTGTTTACTTCAAGAGATTCTTTTGATTGGAAGAGATTTGGATTTAGTTTTTTAGTTTGGGGTGGAGTGATGACGTTTTTTTTTATAGGTTCCATCTTGTTAGACTATCCTATAGTCTGGAATTTTAATCCTACCACTTTTTTAATGCTTTTTTTAATATCATTTTTTATTTTACCTCTACAAACTACTTGCGAAGAAGTGTTGTTTAGAGGTTACTTGTTTCAAGGATTTACTGAATTCTTTAAAAAAGGAATACTTAGCGTTTTGTTTACAGGAATTTTATTTGGTTTAATGCATGGTTCAAATCCAGAAGTCGAAATTATAGGAAAGATTTTATTACTTTTCTATATTATGAATGGAATTTTTTTAGGTTTGATTCGATTAATGGATGGCGGTTTAGAGTTAACAATGGGGTATCATGCAGTGAATAATATTTTTGCAGCTCTAATCGTTACAAATAATTGGCAGTCGTTTCATACAGATGCTTTATTTATTGATAAAAGTCTTCCTACATTTGGCATGGAAAACATTTTAATTCTTGTGTTGATTCAACCTTTGTTGTTATTTTTGTTTTCAAAGAGATATAAATGGACGAATTGGAAAGAAAAACTTTTTAATTAATCTAAATAAAGTCACTGTTTTATTAATTTGTCAAATGTTTCAAAAGGATGAAAGCTGAAATAATATCAATAGGAGATGAACTTTTAATTGGTCAGACAATTAACACAAATGCATCCTGGTTAGGGCAAGAATTATCTTTAATAGGTATACCCGTAAAAAGGTGTGTTACGATTTCTGATGATGAAACATCCATTTTAAATGCTATAGAAGCTGGATTTAATAGTTCCGATTTAATTATTATCACTGGAGGATTAGGGCCGACCAAAGATGATATAACGAAACATACGCTATGTAAGTTTTTTAATACGACTTTAGAAATAAATACGGAAGTATTAAAGCGTGTAGAGTATTTTTTCTCATCAAGGGGAAGAGAAATGTTAGATGTCAATATTCAGCAAGCAGCTTTACCTAAAAACTGCCAAGTTTTAGATAATATTCAAGGTACTGCATCAGGGATGTGGTTCGAACATAATGGTTCAATATTAATAAGTTTGCCTGGAGTTCCTTATGAGATGAAAGGGATAATGAGCAGTGAGGTTTTTCCTCGATTAAGAGAGCTTTTCAAAGTAGATTCAATTTTTCATAAAACAATTTTGCTACAAGGGATAGGGGAGTCGTATCTTGCTGATCAGATGAAAGATTGGGAGCGAAGAATTCATGATCAAGGACTTGGTTTAGCATATTTGCCTTCAGTTGGAATGTTGAAATTAAGAATTACATCCCCGAATGGTGAATCTGACAATGATTTAATTGAGGGATATTTTTCTGAATTAATAAAAGTGTTACCAAAACATATTTATGGAAGAAATGAAGATGTTTTAAGTGAAGTTGTAGGGAAAATATTAATCGCTAAAAATAAAACGATAGGTACTGTTGAAAGTTGTACTGGAGGAGGTGTCGCAAAATCTTTGGTTTCAATTTCGGGATCATCTAATTATTTTCAAGGAAGTTTATTAACGTATTCGAATAAATTAAAACATAAATTAGCCAATGTAAATGAAGATGATTTATTGAAATTTGGAGCCGTTAGTGAAGAAATAGTTTGTCAAATGGCGAAAAATGGAAGAGAGATTTTAGATGTCGATATTTGCGTTTCAACATCAGGTATTGCAGGACCAGATGGAGGATCTCTAGAAAAGCCAGTAGGGACTGTTTGGGTTGGTGTTGCTACGAGTGAACGTGTTTTTGCAGTCAAGTTTCAGTTTGGCGACAATAGAGAAAGAAACATTTTGATGACAATTTTGAGCTCATTAAATTTGGTTAGATGTACCCTTTTAAATATATGATTAAAAAATAAGTAAAAAAATAAGTGTAAAATGTTTGTTTTTTTGTTTTTAATTTACAATCTTTGCACTCGCTTTTTAGAATATAAGCTAAAACAAAATAAGAAATGTCAAGAGTTTGTCAATTAACAGGTAAGTCGGTAATGGTAGGGAACAATGTTTCTCACTCAAACCGCAAAACGAAACGTAAATTCTTACCGAATTTAATTTCAAAAAGATTCTTCCTAGTAGAAGAAGGTCAATACATTACGTTGAAAATTTCAACTTCTGCATTGAGAACAATAAACAAAAAAGGTATTTCTGCTTGTCTTAAAGAGGCACGTGAGAAAGGATTTTTAAAGTAAAATACTAGTCTTCCGTTGTGAAATGGTAGCGAAAAATAGTTAAGAAATGGCTAAGAAAAGTAAAGGAAATAGAATTCAGGTAATTCTAGAGTGCACTGAGCACAAAGAGTCAGGTAAGCCTGGAACTTCTCGTTATATTACAACGAAAAATAGAAAGAATACGCCGGAAAGAATGGAAATCAGAAAGTTTAATCCGATTTTGAGAAGATATACTGTTCATAAGGAAATTAAATAGGAATCGGCGAAAGCTGGTGATAATAACAAGCGTTAGCGCGGTTAATGTAGAAAAGACATGGCAAAGAAAGTAGTAGCTTCGTTACAAAAAGGTGGCGGTAAAGAGCATTCAAAAGTTATTAGAATGGTAAAGTCTGAAAAAACAGGATCTTACACATTTAAAGAAGAAATCGTTCATAACGATAAAGTAAAAGAGTGGTTCGATAAAAACTAATCTTATTACATCTTCATTATATTATTAAGCTTCCTTTATTTATAGAGGAAGCTTTTATTTTTTATTACTATGGCATTTTTCGGATTATTTTCAAAAGATAAAAAAGAGAATCTAGACAAAGGTTTAGAGAAGACAAAGCAAGGTTTTTTCTCTAAAATAGCAAGATCAATTGTTGGAAAATCAAAAGTAGATTCTGATGTACTAGATAATTTAGAGGAAATACTAATATCATCAGATGTTGGTGTAGAAACTACTTTGAAAATAATTGAGAGAATTGAAGCAAGAGTTGCAAGAGATAAAGTTCTTGGGACTGATGAATTAAACTCGGTTTTAAGAGAAGAAATTGGAGATTTATTAGCCGAAAATAACAATGCTGATTCTGTTCATTTTGAAATTCCTGAAGTAGAAAATACACCTTATGTTATAATGGTTGTTGGTGTTAATGGTGTTGGTAAAACAACAACTATCGGAAAATTAGCTAATCAATTTAAAAAAATAAATAAAAAGGTTGTTTTAGGTGCTGCTGATACTTTTAGAGCTGCTGCTGTTGATCAATTAATCATTTGGTCAGAAAGAGTTGGAGTAGATATCGTCCATCAAGGAATGGGATCAGATCCTGCAGCTGTTGCATTTGATACTTTGCAATCAGCTAAGTCTAAAAATGCAGATGTTGTAATAATTGATACTGCTGGAAGACTTCATAACAAAATTAATCTAATGAACGAGTTGACGAAGATTAAGAAGGTGATGGAGAAAGTAATTCCAGGTGCTCCACATGAGATTTTATTGGTCTTGGATGGTTCAACTGGTCAAAATGCCTACGAACAAGCTAAGCAGTTTTCTTTGGCGACTGATATAAATGCTTTAGCAATAACAAAATTAGACGGGACAGCTAAAGGTGGTGTTGTTATCGGTATATCTGATCAAATGAAAATTCCTGTAAAATATATTGGGGTAGGTGAAGGTATTGATGATTTGCAAGTTTTTAATAAAACTGAATTTGTAGATTCTTTATTTTCATAAAGTAAGCTTTCAATAATATACTGTTTTTTGTTAATGATAATCTCTTTTATATAGGGATCGTTCAATAAAATCATTAATAATAAAAAGAAGTCAAATTTTCTTCGTCTTTTTATGAATAGCGATTATAAAAGATTTACATATTATCTATTTTCTATTGATTTTTGTACAAATATCTAATATTTGTGAGGAAAAAGCTTTTTTTTTATTAATATACTTAATTTATAGAATATTTCGAATTAATTGAGATGTAGAGATTTTGTGAGAATGATGTTAATATAATCATATTTTTTATCTAAAATGTTTGTTTATTTAAGATAAAAAAGCTTATTTTTATAAGGCTAAATACATTATAACTTATGAAGATATTTTCTACTTTGAATAGATTTTTATTAATTACTATTTTTATTAATCTAATTACTCAGACTCTTTTTTCTCAGAATTCAACAAGTCAAGGACTTTCTTTTGGGGAAATAGAAGAAAGATGTGGGTTTGACAAAATGAATCAAACTAAAATGTCTGACCCAGCTTATAGGCAATTGGTGGAAGAACATAACCTAATGATTTCAAAAGAAATTAACAAAGGTCAGGCTAAAACTGGTTTGGTTATTCCTGTTGTAGTTCACGTTCTTCATAAAGGTGAACCAATCGGAGTTGGATCAAATATTTCAGATGCTCAAATTTTAAGTGCAATTTCAAATTTAAATGCCGTTTATTCTAATACATTTGGTACCATGCCTAGTATAGATATGGGAGTTCAATTTGTAATGGCGGCTAGAGATCCAAATTGTTTAGCTACGAATGGAATTGTTCGAGTTGATGCAAGTGGCGTGACAGGATATACAGCGAGTGGATGTCAACTTGATGGTGCAGGTGTAGGAGCTAATGAAACGACTTTAAAAAATTTAAGTAAATGGCCTACCGATAAATACATGAATTTTTGGATTGTCTCTGAGTTAGGCGGAAACAATGGTGGTTGTGGTGTTCAAGGATACGCGAATTTGCCTGTAGGAATTGATGCTTACAATGGTTCTGTAATGATGGCTGGAACTTTTGGATATGATCCAACAGGATCTTTAGGTTATGTTTTTGGAGCTTGTGGGGGTGATAATTCAACTGTTGTTCATGAAGTTGGACACTTTTTAGATTTATATCATACATTTGAAGGTGGAGGTGACGGAGCATGTCCTCCAAATGAAACAAGTTGTTCAACTCAAAATGATTTAGTTTGTGACACTCCTCCTCATATGCATTATATGACTAGTAATTCTGCTTTGTATTTTTCGTGTGCAAATGGTCATGCAAATGAATGTTCTACAGGTAATATGGATCAAGTTATTCATAATATAATGAATTATACAAGTTGTCCAGATCGATTTACTGCTGGACAAAAAACAAGAATGGCTGCCTGTTTAGCTACTTCTAGATTAAGTTTAACAGTTTCTTTAGGAGCTGTTGCTCCGACTGGTGCTTATACTCCCCCTATAGCTGCTGGTTGTACACCATTAACATCTGGATTAGGGTTGACAGGAGGTTATGCAGGAATTACAGAAGTTGTATTTAATGATTTAATAAGTAGTTCTTCTTCAACTGACATAGATAATCCTACCAATGGATATATGAATTTTACGACTTCTTGTTTGAATGTAGCAACAGTTCAGGCTGGTCAAACATATCCTTTAAAAGTAACAACCTGGTTTAATACCCAAAAAGTAAAAGCTTGGATTGATTATAATAATAATGGTGTTTTTACAGATGCCGGAGAAGAATTAACTCCCGCAGGAGGTTTAACAAGTACAAGTGGGGCTCAAGTGATACAAAGCGTTGTTATTCCAGCTTCACCTACTTTAAATACTTCTTTGAGATTGCGTATTATTTCAGAAATGAATGCTGGTCCAACTTCTGGTTCATGTCATGCTTCTACTTATGGTCAATGTGAAGATTATACAGTGATTATTACAAGTACTACTTTGGCTGCTGCAGTTGCTATTTCTTCAAGTGATGCTGATAATTCAATTTGTCCAGGAGAATCTGTTACGTTTACTGCTACTCCAACAAATGGTGGGGCAGGTCCACTTTATCAATGGAGTGTAGGCGGTGTAAATGTTGGAACTAATAGTTCTACTTCTACATTCACAACAACTACGCTTACAACTGGTCAATCTGTAACATGTGTAATGACTTCTAATTTAGCGGGTGTAACTGCTAGTCCAGCTACTTCTAATGCAATAATTACGACTGTTACAGTGTTGGTTCCAAGTGTTACAATAGCAATAACTTCGGGAGCAAATCCATCTTGTTCGGGAGAATCATTGACGTTTACTGCTACTCCAACAAATGGCGGAACAACTCCAACTTACGACTGGAAAGTAGATGGAGTGAGTACTGCAAGTACCTCAACTTTTACAACATTAACATTGACCTCTGGTCAAATTGTTACGTGTGTAATGACCTCAAATTCTCCTTGTGCAACCCCATTAACAGGAACAAGTAATGGAATTACAATTACTTTAAGTACAACAATTGCTCCTACTGTTTCAATTGCTGTTACCGCTGGAGCTAACCCAACAATTGCATTAGCTTCAATTACTTTTACAGCAACACCAACAACTGGTGGAACAACTCCATCATATCAATGGCAAGTGGATGGTATGAATGTAGGAACTGATTCTCCTACTTTTACGACTACTACTTTGACTGACAACCAAGTTGTTACGTGTGTTTTGACTTCAAATTCGACTTGTGCTAGTCCATTGATAGCTAATAGTTTACCGATTACAGTTACCATTACGACTGGAACAACTCCAGCTCCGATTGGTTCTGCCTCACAAACCTTATGTTCTCCTTCAACCATTGCTAGTTTAGTGGCAACAGGAACTTTGATTCAGTGGTATGCAGCTTCAACTGGAGGAACAGTATTAGCAACTTCTACTACTTTGGTAGATGGTCTAACATATTTTGCAACGCAAACATTATTAGGAATTGAAAGTTCTTCAAGATTAGCTGTAACTGTAATAGTGTCTACCGTTTTAGCACCTACTGGAGCTTCTCCTCAAGCTTTTTGTTCAGCATCTACTGTTGCTAATTTAGTGGCTAATGGTACAGCTGTTCAATGGTTTTCAGCTGCTTCTGGCGGAACTGCTTTATTAAATACTGTAGCATTAGCGAACGGTTTAACTTATTATGCTTCACAAACTGTTGCAACTTGTCCAAGTGCTACTCGTTTAGCTGTAGCTGTTACTATTGGCGGTGCAGCAACTCCTACTGGTTCAACAACTCAAAGTTTTTGTTCTTCAGGAACGATTGCAAATTTAGTAGCAACTGGAACTTCATTAGTTTGGTTTTCTTCATTATCTGGTGGATCTGCACTTTCGACTTCTACAGTATTAACAAATGGGGTAACTTATTACGCTTCTCAAACAGTAGGAGGTTGTGCTAGTGCGACTAGATTACCAGTTGCAGTTTCTATTGTTAATACATTAGCTCCAACTGGTTTATCTGTTCAAACTTTATGTCCAAATTCAACAGTTGCGAATTTATCTGCAACAGGTACTTCAATTCAATGGTTTACAACTTCTTCTGGCGGAACTGCTCTGGCAACTTCAACAGCCTTAACTACCGGTACTACCTATTATGCTTCACAAACAGTTTCTGGATGTTCAAGTTCTTCTAGACTTTCTGTTACAGTTGCAATTGGATCTTCTCCTTCAGCACCAACTGGTTCAGCTTCACAACATTTTTGTGGATCTCCTACAATAGCAGATCTTGTTCCGTCAGGAACTACAATTGTATGGTATCCTACTGCAACTTTAGGAACTGCTTTATTACCATCAATGGCTTTGTCTAATGGTTCAAATTATTATGCAGCTCAATCGAATGGTTCTTGTGAAAGTTTAACTCGTTTAGCTGTTGCAGTATCTATAGATTTTGCAACGACAACTTCTGTTTCAGTTTTTCCTATTGTTTGTTTGCATGACCCAGCTTTAACATTAACTCAAGGATCACCAATTGGAGGGACTTATACTGGAACAGGAGTAAGTGGAGGTGTTTTCAATCCTATGACTGCTGGTTTAGGTGTTTTTACTATAACTTACTCATATACAAATGTAAATTTATGTACAACAACTTCTACAGGATCAATTGTTGTTGATGATTGTGTTGGACTTTCTGAAGTTAATGGTAGTCAATATGTGATTTTTCCAAATCCTGCAAATGAATCGATTATAATTTCTTCCAACAATGAACCGATTAAATGCGTGAAATTATTTGATAACACTGGGCGATTAGTGGTTTCAGAAGAAATGTCAGGATTTGATAAAGAAGTGAAAATTAATTTAAATAATTATTCTGAGGGAATTTATACTGTTCAAATTAGCTCAGAATCAACAATTGTAAACTCTAAGATTACAATTAATAAATAGATTTTAATATTTTATTTTAAAAGCGATTTCAATTGAAATCGCTTTTTTTACGCCTAAAGATATGGTGTTGTATATATTCTACTTTTTTAGGGTATGAAAATATTATTAATGATTAAAAAATAGTTTGAATTTAACAGTATTAATGCTAAAACATAAACTATGAATACAACAATGGAAAATTCCAATGTTTGTGGTTGTCTCCGTATTTCACGATTTAAAAAAGTTAAAATGAAAATCTCAAACAGTGTAAAGAACTAAAAGTTAAAAATTATTTAAATCATCAAAAAAATCATTCAATTTCTCATTTTATTTGGAATTATTTTTTTATCCTTTAATAAGACTTTCTCTCAAAACACAACGCAACAATTACAAAATACAAAGAATCAACAGGAGTCACGTTTTCTAACTTCTGAAAGAATGATTGATTTTTATCAACTTCATTCTGTGGTAATAGTTCAGCAAAATAATCTAGAGTTAAGAACACAACAGAATATTATTGATAAAGAAAACCAGGATCATGCACAATCTTTTGAAAAGTCGGGTACTGCGTATACAATTCCTGAAGTTTTCCATTTTTATGGTGCATCTCAAAATGGTTTTTCAATTAATTTATCCAAATCCAGCTAAAGATAATTTGACTTTCACTCTTGGTAATGAATTATTGAAATCAGTTAAAATTTATGAATTAGGTAGAGTAATTTTGACGAAAGAATTTTAAGTCCTTCTATTGAAGATATAATTGATATTAGTAATATATCAAATGGATCTTATTCAATTGATTCTAGAAAATGGAATTATTAATAAACATTTCTCTATCATAAAATAATTATACAACATGTTCTTTTATTAAGCGGTCTAATCTGAGACCGTTTTTTTTTTATACTCAGAAGTTTGAAAAAATCAGCACGACTGATAGTTTTTGTTTATATTTTAGTAAAAAATAGATTTTATTATAATTAGTTAATTTCATTAAAACTGTCATTTAAATACATCTTTATGTTAATATAGTATTATAAATAACCCCTTAAAAAATGGAAATTTGATACATGTTAGTTAAAACAGTGAAAAATTGAATTAAAATTTAAACATTAATTTTTAATATGAACAAATTGAAGCGTAGATTTGTTTGTAATTAAGTGTTATGTAAAATGTTAAAGCAAAAATAAAAACAAATAGTTACTTGAAAAAATGATGTGTTCTACTAAATTATTAATCAATTTAAAATCATTTCTATTCATTCTAATAATTGCCTGTTCGGGTATTTCTTTTTCACAAAATGATTGGGAAAATCCTCAATTGGTCAACTTAAATTCTGAAAGTCCACATGCCTATTATATTCCTTATGCTACTGAAAAAGATGCAATTTTAGAAGGTGAAAGTTCTTTTACTAAATCGTTGGATGGAATTTGGTCTTTCCACTTAGTGAATACTCCAGCAGAAAGATCTCTAGATTTTCAAAATGATAATTATGATATTTCTAAATGGGATCATATTAAAGTTCCTGCAAATTGGCAAGTCGAAGGTTTTGATAAATACATGTTTACCGATGTTGAATACCCAATTCCACCAACTCCTCCTGTTGTTCCTGCTGATTTCAATCCAGTTGGTTCCTATAAAAGATCGTTTACTGTGAACGAAGGTTGGAAAGGTAAAGATGTTTTTATTCATTTAGGAGGAGTGAATTCATTCTTTTATATTTGGATTAATGGGAAATACGTAGGACTAAGTAAGGACAGTAAAACGCCAGCGGAATTCAATATTAGTCAGTATTTGAAAAAAGGGGACAATACTGTTTCTCTTCAGGTTTTTCGTTTTAGCGACGGGACTTATTTGGAAGGTCAGGACATGTGGAAATTAAGTGGAATTGAAAGAAGTGTTTATTTAATCGCTCGTCCAAAACAATGTGTAATTGATTATACTTTAAAGTCTGATTTAGATCCAATTTATTTAAATGGACTTTTCAGTGCTTCCATTAAATTGAAAAATTCGACTTCTAAAAAAATGGAAGGTTCAGTTGAAATTAAAATTCTAGATGATTCTAAAAATGGTCAATTGATTTGGACTAAAAGAGAGAAAATACTTTCAAATGATCCTATTAATTTTTCAACTCAAATTTTAAATGTTCGAAAATGGAACGCTGAATATCCTGAATTATATACTGTTGTTATCAATCAGTTGGATAAAAATGGAAATGTCATTGAAAGTTTTGTCAATAAACAAGGTTTCCGTAAAGTTGAAATCAAGTTTGGTTTATTGTTAATTAATGGGGTTGCTATTAAAATTAAAGGTGTCAATCGACATGAACACGATATGATTACTGGTAAAGTTGTAACCAAAGAAGGAATGATTGCAGATATTAAATTGATGAAAGAATTTAACATCAATGCCGTTCGAGCAAGTCATTATCCGAATAACGAAGAATGGTATAAACAATGTGATAAATATGGAATTTATGTTGTAGACGAAGCAAATATTGAATGCGATGGAATGCAATTAAGTCCACTGTTGACTTTGTCTGATAAACCTGATTGGAAAGCGGCTTACATGAATCGAACAGAAAGAATGTTTGAACGAGATAAGAATTTCACAAGTATTATTATTTGGTCATTAGGAAATGAAAGTGGATTTGGAGATAATTTTATTTCGACGTATAAATATTTAAAAGAACAAGATTCTACTCGTCCGGTTCAATATGAAGCAGCTCCGAAAGATTATAAATATACCGACATCGTTTGTCCAATGTACAAGAATTTGTCTGTGATGATGGAATATGTGAAAGAACACCGTGCTCGTCCTTATATACAATGTGAATATGCACACATGATGGGAAACAGTGGTGGAAATATAGCTGATGATTGGGATTTAATCTATAAACACAAGCAATTGCAAGGTGGATTTATCTGGGATTTTTCAGACCAAACTTTTTTACGTAAAGATGCCAAGGGAAATAAAATTTGGGCGTATGGAAGTGATTTAGGAAATGTTGGTCCAACAAGCGATACTAGTTTTTGTGCAGATGGAATGTTTACTTCTGCAAGAACTCCTCATCCACAAGCTTTCGAAGTTCAAAAAGTGTATCAAAATGTCTCTATTAAACCCGTTCAATTAACAACAAATGTTTTCACGGTTGAAAATAGATTTGATTATACGAATTTGAAAAATTACATCATTTCGTGGAAAATTGTTGGAGACGGAGTAGAAGTTGCGAACGGTTCATTAGGAGAATTAGCAATTGAACCTCAATCAAAAAAAGAGATTACAATTAAATATCCCGATTTTATAATCAATCCGGGGACTGAATATTTTTTACTATTTGAAGTGAAAACAAAAAATGCTTCTCAACTTTTAAAAAAGGAGTATAGAATCGCATGGGAACAATATAAATTGCCTTTTTTCAAAGAAGTTGTTAAATCAGATTTCCCTAAAATAGCCTTGTTAAAAGAAAGTAAAACGGATTCAACTTTTCAACTAGAATCAACCAATGCAATTGTTACTTTTAATACTAAAACAGGATTTGTATCTTCTTTTAAAGTTCAAGGTAAAGAAGTTTTGGTGGATGGATTAGTTCCAAACTTTTGGAGATCTGCTACAGATAATGATATTGGTACAAGTGCTCAAATTCGTTGTGTTATGTGGCAACATCCTGAAAAAGATATTCAATTGAAATCATTCAGGTATTTACAAACTCAAGGTAATGTGAATACAAAAAATTCTTATACAGTTGTAGCAAACTATTTTTTGCCGCAAGTAGAAGCTAATTATACATTAACTTATCATTTCAATACAACGGGGGATTTAAAGGTTGATGTTGCCATGAAAGCAGGAAATAAACCAATGCCTTAACTTCCAAGATTTGGATTGAGAGTTCTCCTTAAAAATGAGTTTGATCAGACTTCATGGTTGGGTTGTGGACCTTTAGATAATTATTGTGATAGAAATACAGCTTCACCTGTTGGAGTTTATTCAATGCCTGTAGATTCAATGTTTTATCCATATCCTAGAGCACAGGAAAGTGGTAATAGAACAAATGTACGTTGGATGTCGATGTGTAATAAAAGTGGAGTAGGTTTAATGGCAATTGGCGATAATCTAAGTACTGGAGCTGTTCATTTCGATATGCATTTAATGGATTGGGATCGTTTTAATAAAAAAAATCTACACGGTGGTTCAATGGAATCGGGTGATTATATTTGGTGGAATATCGATTATATGCAAATGGGACTAGGAGGAGATAATAGTTGGGGAGCGAAAGCACATTCTGAATATTTAATTCCTTACATGAATTACGAGTATTCATTTACGTTAAGACCAGTTGTTTCTGGTTCAAATTTAAATACTGTTTCTAAAATTATTTATTGATAAATGACTAAAATAAGTACTATATTCTTTCTGTTAATTTCGTTTTTAAATCACGCTCAATTTTCGAGAAATGATTTCGGAAATGTTCTTGATATAAAAGCTGAAGCAAAAGATACTTCGGATACAGAATGTTCTTTTTTCTCAGACATGGGGGCTTGGTTTGCGTATTCTTTACCAAAAGAGAAAGCGGATAATGGTTCTTTTATTGGTCCTGTTTTGATGAAAATGGATGGTAAATGGTTAGGGAATACGGTCTCCAAACTTCAATTATCTGAAAAAGGAAAGACACTAGATTTAAGTCAAGCAGAAGTTAAAATGACTTATTTTCCAGGTTTGATCCGACAAGAATTAACGATTAACGGTATGTTAATTTATTTGGATTTGATTTTTGTCTCAAAGAATTCGGCTTTATTAAATACTGAAATTGTCAATCAATCTAAGAAAACGCGTAAACTTTCAATTTCATGGGTAGGTAAAACACTTTTGAAATCTAAAATCAATACAACAAAAGACTTTTCTATAGAAATTGAAACAGCTTCATTTGATCCATTTGTTATTGATTATCCGATTACCAAAAAAAGCTCTATTAGAATTAGTGGAAATGAGTTTTCTATTGAATTAGGAACAGTTAAAATTCCTGTAGGTAAAAGTTATTCTTGGACACAAACACATTCTTATTTTCCAGGTGAAAAGAAAATTAATTCAGGTTTTTATTCTTTCAAAGAGGAAATGGTTAAGAATGAAAAAAGGTGGTCTGAATATGTAAATAATTATTTCAAATTAACTCCTCGATTAGATAAATCGCATCAAAATTTAGCTGTCAAATCTATTATTACTTTAATGACAAATTGGAGAGCTGCCGCTGGAGATTTATTGCACGATGGTGTTTTTCCTTCCGCAAGTTATAGTGGTTTTTATGGTTTTTGGTCATGGGACAGTTGGAAACAATCTGTTGGGTTGAGTTATTTTAATCCCAGTTTAGCGAAAGATAATATTCAATGTATGTTTGATTATCAAGACGAATACGGAATGATTGCCGACTGTATTTATTATGATAAAAAAGAAAACAATTGGAGAGACACAAAACCTCCTTTAGCTACTTGGGCTGTCTTGAATTTATACAAACAAAC
>CANJKA010000060.1 GCA_947474675.1 Flavobacteriales bacterium | reverse complement strand
TATTTTTTAATCTCATAATTTTCTTTATATTAATTGGGACTACATTTGAAATTTTTCCAGAACAATTCGCTTCTCTTATTTTTCCAATCATATTCATTTTATTTTTAACAGAACTTTGGAGAAAAAAAGAAAATCCTCTTTTAAATATTGGAGTAATGTCATTTAGTATTTTCTATTTGATCATTCCTTTCTATTTAATGATAGCAATCAATTCGAAAAGTGACCATGAAAATCCTTTGGCAATCGGAATGTTTTTGTTGATTTGGACAAATGACACTTTTGCCTATTTATCAGGTCGATTCTTTGGAAAAACGAAACTCTTTGAAAGAATATCTCCTAAAAAAACATGGGAAGGAACTTTTGGAGGTACAATTGTAACAATAATTGTAGCTTATTTAATTCACCTATATACTCCAGATTACACCTTGACTTTTTGGGTTATTTCAGCATGTATTGTTGCTCCTTGTTCAATCCTAGGCGATTTACTTGAATCGGTTTTCAAAAGAAGTTTAAATATTAAAGACTCAGGAAATATATTACCTGGGCATGGCGGAATTTTAGATAGATTTGATGCTGCATTATTTGTTGTCCCTTTTTTCTACTGCTGGGTCACGTTTTATTCTTACTTTTGATGAACCAAACATATAATTAGATGAAATTACACAGAGAAGGATATTTAATTATCATTATTGCAATGATACTACTTACGACAATTCAAGTAGGTAATTTTTATTTATTACAATTCACTACTTGGAAATGGCTTTTTTGGCTATTAACAGCTGGTGTTCTAGTTATGGCTTATTTGGTTGTACAATTTTTTAGAGTCCCTAATATTATTTGCCAATTTGGTGAAAATGACATTATGTGCCCAGCTGATGGAAAAGTTGTTGTAATTGAAGAAGTAGAAGAAACGGAATATTTTCATGACAAAAGAATTCAAATTTCGATCTTTATGTCGCCTTTGAATGTTCATGCTAATTTTAATCCTATTTCAGGAATTATCAAATATGTAAAATACCACAAAGGTTTATTTTTAGTAGCTTGGCATCCGAAAAGCAGTACTGATAACGAACGTTCCACAGTTGTTACAGAACATGCAAACGGAAAGGAAATACTTTTCAGACAAGTTGCTGGTGCAGTTGCAAGAAGAATTTGCTATTACACACAACCCAATCAAAAAGTTACAACAGGAGAAGAGTATGGTTTCATTAAATTTGGTTCACGAATAGATTTGTATTTACCACTTGACTCTACAATAAATGTTAAAATTGGTGATATTGTTAAAGGACGCATCACTAAAATTGGTGAATTAAAATAAAAAGTGTTACATTCGCTTTACTATAATTAAAACTTATTAAAAATAACTCAATATGAAAAAAGTATTTGTTGCACTTACATTAATGATGTTCGTAGGATCAGTTTCAGCTACTGCTTATGCAGCATCAAACGGAACGACAACTGAAGTTTCTAAAAAAGATGATAAAAAGAAAAAAAAGAAAGTAAAAGGCGAAAAGAAAGCTTGTTGCAAAAAAGAAGAAGGAGCTAAAAAATGTTGTTCTTCTGAGAAAAAATAATTTTCTTATAGATATAAAAAATCCGATTTACATTCTTGTAGATCGGATTTTTTTGTATGTATTAAATTTAAACACAGAGTACACAAAGTTTTATACTAAGTTTCAGAGAGTTCTTAAAAAAAACTCTGTGAAACTCATTATTTTTCTCTGTGAACTCTGTGGTTAAAAAACATCACTCTCATATTTTATCTAAAACAATTCGAGATTAACAACTAAAAAACAACCTATCATAATAAAGCTTTTAAAACTAAAAAAAACATCAACACAAAAACCACTTAAAAACAATCACATAGGGACCATGCAGTGAAAATATTAATAGTTTAACTAAAAAATATTAATAAAAGCTTTGTAATTAATTTTTAGTTACTATATTTGTATTAAATAATTTAATATAGTCTATTCTAATCGTAATAAAAAGTTACAACTAAATCAAAAGTAAGCTACATTGTAATATAAAATTAAAAATATGAGAAAATATAAGGTGGAATGTTATGCCTAAGAATTAGTAATGAGCTCAAAATATTTTCAAAAAAAGAGTAGTGCGGTAACCCCCCCTTAATTGACGCAAAAAATCTGTTTTACCGACCAGACACACGCGCAACTTTGCATAGAGTAGTATGCCGAAAATGCACATTGTAAAGGTAATAAAATTTAGAGTAGGCATTTAAATAAATTTTAATTATGAAATCAAGAGAAAATGATTTAAGTAAATTTGAAATACTTGAAACAAAAGGAGAAATGTTGAAAGGTGGATTCTCACAAGCAATAGTGTTTTCAACATCTCAAATGGGGGGATTAGCAGCAGAACCAACAAATACTTGTACAGTTAAAAACAATGGGAATTGTGTAGCAGGTTGTGCTGGTACTATAAATAGATTTGTTTGTGGTATCTCATAATAAATAATCATAGCGTATTAGAATTTTTCTAATACGCTTTAAACATTTTAAAAAAATGAAATTTAGTCAATTTAATACAGTTTTGAAAATTACAAATAGGTTTGCATTGTATAATTCACTTGAACAAAAAGTTATTTTCCTAGATGAGCAATTAAAAGATATATTAGAAGTTGCACTTCAAGAAGATATTTTACAGCTAAACACATATCATCCTGATTTTTATTCATATTTATATGAAAACAATTTCCTAGTAACCAAAGATGTAAATGAAATAGAAAAAATTCAAATTTTAAGCAAAGAAATAGACGAAAACCATTCAGATTTTTTACTAACAGTAAACCCTACAATGAATTGTAATTTTAAATGTTGGTATTGTTATGAGACACACATAAAAGATTCTAGAATGGAGTCTTCAGTTTTAGAATCAACTAAATTATTTATTGAAAAACAACTTGCTTCTGATAAGATAAACAATTTTTATCTTTCTTTTTTTGGAGGAGAACCATTGTTATATTTTAATAAAAATGTAACACCTCTAGTTGATACATTAAAAAAATATTCAATTATACATAATAAAGCGTTTGAAGTTTCTTTTACTACTAATGGATTTTTAATCAATGATGATTTTATAAATTATTTTATTGAAAATGACATAAAACCATCATTTCAAATAACTTTAGATGGATATAAAGAAGAACACAATAAAGTTCGTTTTGTAAATAAACAAAAGGGTAGTTACGATAAAATAATTGAAAACATCACTCATTTGTTAATGAAAGGAGAATTTAACGTTATACTTAGAGTTAATTACACCGACATTAATCTTATAAATGCATTTAAAATAATAGATGATTTGGTAGGATTATCAGATGAAATTAAACAAAACAAATTAATTATTGATTTTCATAGAGTTTGGCAAAACATTCAATTGGATGATCTTGATATTCTTTTAACTGAAAACATTAAGATAATTGAGAGTAAAGGCTTTAAATGTCATTCAACTTACAGCTCTAACAATGTATTAAATTCATGTTATGCCGATAAACGTAATAGTGCTACGATAAATTATAATGGTGACCTATTTAAATGCACTGCTAGAGATTTTCTACCTAAAAACAGATCTGGATATTTAAACGAAGAAGGAGATTTGATTTGGGATGATGGATACATAGAACAAAGAATGAACTCAAAGTTTAAGAATAAGCCTTGTTTGAAATGTAAAATTTTACCTTTATGTAATGGTGGTTGTTCTCAACATGCTATGGAGAATAAAGAAGAAGATTATTGTATATATCATGGCGATGAAAATGAAAAAAACAAAGTTGTTATTGCTAACATTAATGATATTTTAAAATCTAATAATGAGATTTAAACAAAAAATAAAATTTATTCATCAACTCCAGAGTACAGATTGTGCTGCTTCATGCTTATGCATGATAATTAATTTTTATAAGAAAAAGACCAAACTTAGTGATGTCAAGGCACTATTTGAGTTTTCAAAATTAGGTGTTTCTATACAAGATTTAATAGATGTATCCGAAAAAATTGGTTTAAATCAACATGCCCTAAAAATTAATTCAACTGAAATATTTGAAATACCATTACCTAGTATTGTTTACTGGAATCAAAATCATTTTGTTGTTTTAGAAAAAATAACAAAAAACAAAAATGGATCTATATTCACAATTATAGATCCATCATTTGGTAAAATTAATTTACCTGAATATGAATTTTACCAAAATTGGAAAAGTATTCACAATAAAGGTATAGTAATAGTATTAGAACCAACGG
The DNA here is from genome assembly GCA_947474675.1 of Flavobacteriales bacterium. Lineage (GTDB taxonomy): Bacteria > Bacteroidota > Bacteroidia > Flavobacteriales_D > Crocinitomicaceae > CAIUKX01. The sequence continues at coordinate 18,897 of CANJKA010000060.1, read as the reverse complement.
AAAATTTTTATAGCTACAAATTCACTGAGAATAATATTAATGTAAATAATAAAACTTTTCTTGGGACCGCTAAAAAATACATATTGAACAATAAATGGAAATATTTTTTATCCGTACTTTTAATGTTAATTGCAATATGTTTAAATTATTTTATTCCTTTTATCTTTCAACGTATTATAGATGACGGAATTACTAATAAAGCAATTCATATAATTTACTATTTAATCATAGCTCAGTTTACTATATTTATATCTGGATTCGCAGCAGACTTTTTAAGTACTTTCATTATTACTAAAATCAACTTTTTATTAAGTATTAAACTTAAAGAAAACTTATTATATAAATTAATGAAGTTACCTTTAAGTTATTTTGATACTAACTTAAATTCTGAAACCTATCAAAGAATTAATGATCATAATAAAATACAAACATTTATAACATGGAAGGGTATAGATTTTTTCATTAATTCAATTAACATTATAGTTTTTTGTGCAATTCTATTCTATTTTAATAATACTGTTTTTTTTGGCTTCGTAATTTTGTCTGTCATTTCTATGATTTGGGTTTTATTATTTCTCAAAAAAAGAGCTAATAATGATTATATATTGTTTTTCAATCAATCAGAATATCATAATACAATTTATGAATTCATAATGAATATGCCTGAAATTAAAATAAATAATGCCCAAAATAAATTTATTGATAACATTTCTAAAGTTCAAGAAAAAATAAATAAAATAGAACTAAAATCTTTATTTTTAAATATTTACCAAAACTCTGGAGTAATTTTTTTTACAAAATTGGGTGAATTATTTGCTGTTGTTTATTGTGCTATTCAAGTCATTGACAATCAAATTACATTAGGAGTATTACTAAGTATTTCATACATTATAGGTCAAATTACAAGACCATTAATGAATACTGTCAACTTCATTCAAGAAGCACAGGAAGCAAAAATTGCAAACCAGAGAATTGGAGAAATTTACTGCAACGAAAACGAAACAGATTCAACTAATATAGCAATTGAAAAAATAAGTATTAATAATCTATATTTTAAAAATGTATATTTTAAATATTCAGGAACAGCAAATTTATTTGTATTAGAAGACATTTCATTTACAATCCCTAAAAATTCACTTACAGCAATAGTTGGGGCAAGCGGGAGTGGCAAAACAACATTGTTAAAATTACTTCTTGCTTATCATCCTGTTTCTCAAGGCAATCTATTTTTGGATGATTTTAACATGAATAATATTAATAAAGATGATTGGAGAGAAAAATGTGGAATAGTTCTTCAGGACGGTAAAATATTTAGTAAATCTTTGGCGGAAAACATCTCATTATCATCAGAAAAAACAGATTATAAAAGAATAGAAACTGCTTGTAAAATAGCTTGTTTGGATGATTTAATTCATAATCTCCCAATGGGGTACAATACTTTAATTGGCAATAATGGGTTAGAATTAAGTGGAGGGCAAAAACAAAGAATTTTAATCGCAAGAGCTGTTTATAAAAATCCAGATTTTGTATTTTTAGATGAAGCAACATCTGCTTTAGATGCAGTCACAGAAAAACGAATACACAACAATTTAATAACTTTTTTTAAAAACAAAACTGTTCTTGTTATTGCCCACAGACTTTCTACTGTAAAAAGAGCTGATCAAATAATAGTTTTAAAAAATGGAGGAATTGTTGAAATTGGCAAACATGAACAATTAGTCATTAATAAAAGTGAGTACTATAATCTTGTTAGTAATCAATTGGATTTAGAGTAGAATCCTTAAATTATTAATATCAAATATAATAAATTAAAAATTAAAATAATTATGAAAATAAAACTAGCAATAATTTTAATAACATTTGTCGGATCGTTTAACGGAATAGCTCAAAATAATGATTCTACTTTCATAAAAAAGACTCTATTTGATGGAGAAGATTTAAGTAATTTGACTATTGACATGGTAGGTAAAATTATTTTATTACAAGGACCTCAAGCAAAAGTGGAGATACAAGCACTAAAAAAAACATTTAGAAAAATTCGATATCATTTTAAAGATGGTAAAATAACTATTTCCAAGAAAAGAGATATTCAAGATGATTATATTTTATATGTTACGGTCCCGCCTTCAGGATTAATGATTAATGCAGAAGTAGTTCCAATTATTATCACTCAAGGGGATCTTAATATCAAAACCCTTGCGATTGATGTTAAGATTTCAGATAGTATTGATTTAAATATTATTTGTAATGAATTCTATTTAACATCTTCTGTTATTAAAAATTTATCGATAAAAGGAAACTGTAATAATTTTAAAGCGGATATATCTGTTTGCTCACAATTAAACTCTGTTAATTTTGAATGTAAAAATTTAAAATGTGAAATAGATGTAGCAGAATTAATGCTATTCAATGTAACCGAAAATTTTAATTTAAAGGTAAAGGATCATTGTAATTCCATTAAACTTAAAGGCAAAGCAGAAATTAAATTTAACCAATGCATTGATCAAATAATAAAAATTTAAAAAAATATAAAAAAATGAAAAGAATAAAATTATTTATAAGTTTAATATTTGCCATATTTATTTTTAATACATCAAATTGTCAAACATTTTCAATTAATGGGATAATTAAAGATAGTCAAAGCATAGAAACTGTTCCTTATGCAAAGATTCTACTAACTACCATAGATTCAAGTGAAATTAAAATTATTTCATCAGATAGTTTAGGTTATTTTGAAACAAAAATAATATTTTCACCTGTATTGTTAGTTCGTGTTAAATCGATAGGCTATAAAGATAGTACATTCATTTTTCATTTAGACACACTCAAAAACCAAATAGATATTGGAGTTTTGATATTAACTCCTTTATATGAACAATTAGATGAAGTAACAGTAACAGCAATTCGAAAGATGATAATAAAAAAAGTAGATCGAATAGTTTTTAATGTGAGTCAAACTTTATCTTCTGCTATGGCGACCAACGCTTTTGAACTTTTAGGAATTACTCCACTTGTAAGAACAACTCCCGAATCAATTTCAATTATCGGGAAAAATAATGTATCTATCATGGTAAATGATAGGTTGTTTCCATTATCACAAAATGATTTAATCGTTTTTTTACAATCTATACCAGCCAACAATGTTGATAAAATTGAAGTTATAACCAATCCTCCTGCTAAATATGACGCTTCTGGTAATGGAGGTTTAATCAATATTGTTTTGAAAAAAAACAAGTTACTTGGAACTAATGGAAATATTTACAGCTCATATTCTCAAGCTTTTTATGGTACAACTGAATTAGGTGGGGCTATTAATTATAGAAAAAACAAAATCAATTTATTTACCAGTGTACGGGTTGAAGATGGATTGAAAAAGAATGTTGAAAATATGCATATAGAGAATTTGAATGAGCAATCGACTCTTTCAACTACTCGGAAAAATTTCAAACAAGTTTATTCAGGAAGTATAGGACTAGATTATAGTCCTAATGATAAAAGTATTTTTGGATTACTTTATAATGGATCAACTAATGTCTCTCCAAAAACGGATAACTCTATTTTCGAAAATAAAATTGGGAATCAATTAATATCTGTCTATAACTCAAAAGGAGAAATGAATAGCGAAACTGTCAATCAAAGTCTTAATATTAATTATACTCATAAAAACAAAAAGGGTAATACATTAACAGCTAATAGTGATTATTTATTCTATTCTGTCCAATCCTCAAGAAATTTCCAATCAATTTTTCAAGACTCAAATCTCATCTCTACAAATACGATCAATAAACAAAATGGTTTACAACAACAAACCAATATAGGAACAGTATCTTTAGATTGGGATGCAACAACAAAATGGATGAATTATTCTATTGGTATGAAAAGTACTTATATACAAACGTTATATAATAACAGTTCATATAATATTATTAATAACATTAACTATTTTGACTCGACTCAAAGTAATCGTTTTTCATATAATGAAAAAACTACAGCTCTTTATTTTTCCGGTACCAAACAAGTGAAAAACATATATGTGAATGTTGGTTTGAGAGCTGAATATACAAATGCGATTGGATATTCTAAAACATTGAATAGCACAAACAAATTTAATTATTTACAACTTTTTCCAACAGCTTATATTATGTATGAAATAAATAACAAAGAATCTATTTCTTTTTCCTATGGGAGAAGAATTAATCGACCATCTTACGAAGCATTAAATCCATTTCGCTATTATATTTCACCTAATAATTTCACCGAAGGAAATCCTTTACTACGTCCTTCTTATAATCACAATTTTGATTTGTCTTATGTATATTTAAATACTTATATATTTGGTGCAACTTATTCTATTCAAACAGAAATGATGTCTCAAGTACCCGTATTTAATAATTCTGACAATACTTTTGCTGTGGTACGTAGAAACATAGGTAATAGTCAAGCTTACGGAGTATATGCAGTCATTCCATTTACAGTTAAAAAAATATGGCAGAGCAATCTCGTTTTAAATTATCAAAGAAGTGTCTTTTATTCAAATATTGACTTTTTACCTGACTACAAAAATCAGCAACAATTGTATATTTCATTAAATAATGACTTCATATTTGGAAAAAATAACCGGTATGCTTTCAAAATTTTAGCAGATATGATTCCTTTCCCTATGCAAACCGATTTTATTGAATTGAACCCAAGTTATGTTGTTAACTTAGCTTTCCGGGCAAAACTACTTAAAGAAAAAGCTTTATTATCAGTAGGATTAAATGATTTATTTTTTCTTTCACAACCTCCAATGACTTCAAAATTTGAAAATACTTCTATTCGAACAGTGAATACTTATGATACGAGAAATATTAAAGTTTATTTTTCTTATAGTTTCGGTAATAACACTTTGAGAGCAAAAAGAAATCGTAATTTAAGTAATGAGGATGAGAAAAACAGGTTGAAACCCTGAACCTAAAGGTAAATAAATAATCCTTTGACACATAGTGACACAATATCATTTTTCAATGATATTGTGTCAGTGTTTGTGCCCATAATTGTCTCTATCTCAAGAGTAGATTTCAAAGTAAAAATTGTATTTCACAAAGTTTTTGATAGATAATAACGGAATTAAATCTCAATCCCAACAGGACAATGATCTGACCCATGAACATCATTTAAAATAAAAGATTCTTTAACAGAAGGCATAAAAGATTCTGAGACTAAAAAGTAATCAATCCTCCAACCAACGTTTTTCTCTCTCGCTCCTCCTCTATAACTCCACCAAGTGTATTTTACCTCTTCTCCATTTTTCTCTCTGAAAGAATCTAATAAACCACTTGAAACGAAATTATCCATACCGTCAATTTCTTCCTGCATAAAACCTGCAGATTTATTATAATTTGGTTTAGGTCGAGCTAAATCAATCGCTTTATGAGCAACATTTAAATCTCCACAAACAACAACAGGTTTTAACTTCTCTAATTCTTTCAAATACATTAAAAAAGATTGATCCCAAGTTTGTCTGTATCCCAATCTTAACAACTCACTTCCTGAGTTTGGGACATAAACAGTTATTAAAAAGAAGTTAGAATATTCTGCACAAACCACTCTCCCTTCCGTATCATGTTCAGAAATATTAATGTCATAAGAAACAGTAAGAGGCTTTTCTTTTGTTAAAATAGCCGTACCTGAATACCCTTTTCTATCAGCTTCATTCGCAAAAACATGATAATCAGGTAAGTCAATTAACGCTTCTTTTACTTGCTCCACAGAAGCTTTCGTTTCTTGTAAACAAATTACGTCGGCATTAACTCGTTTCATATCTGAAACAAAGTCTTTTTTAGTAATTGCACGAATTCCGTTTACGTTGAATGATATAATTTTCATTTTATGAGTTTTTGGAAGTAAATGTAGTGGATATTTTTTAACCGCAGAGTGTCACGGAGTAAAACATTGAGTAACACAGAGTTTTTTTTTCTATTTCAATATTAATAAACTTTGTGACACTCTGTTTTTAAACTTTGTGTCACTCTGTGGTTAAGTAACTAATAAAAAACTTAACTTTGTTTCATGGATTCATTTGACGAACAAACAGTAAAAGATTTAGAATTTTCAACAATCAGAGAATGGTTAGTTGGGTATTCAATTGGTGCAACTGCTCGTCAACGGTTATCAAACTTAACACCTTCTAATCGTTTTATTGATGTAAAGCTAGAATTAGATCGTGTCAATGAATTTTTATCTATCAGAACAGAAGGTGAAAACTTTCCTGCTTTAGATTTTGAGGAACTTTTACCTGAAATAAAATTACTTCCTATTCAAAATGCGGTTCTATCACAAGATGGATTTGCCCGTTTAACAACTGCTTCACAAATATGTAATTCAATACAATATTTTTTTGATAAACGAGAAAAAGAATACCCTTTACTGTCAAACTTATTAAAAGATGCCTACTATTCAACAGAAATAATTGATGCAATAGAAAAGGTTTTTGACAGACGAGGAATTGTAAAAGATGATGCTTCCCCCTTTTTATATGAAATTCGGCAAGAATTAAAAGCTGTTAAAATACAAATCAACAAAAATTTTGACAGAGAAATGCGTAAGCATCTAAAAGAAAATATATTAGGAGATACCAAAGAAGCATTTGTCAATGACCGAAGAGTTTTAACGGTACTTTCAACTCATAAAAGAAAAATCCCGGGAACAGTTGTTGGTTCTTCAAAAACAGGAAGTTTAACCTTCATTGAACCGATAGCCAATGTTCCTCTTAACAATGAATTCGAACTTTTGTCTGATGATGAGCATAAAGAAATTTATAGAATTCTTCAAGTTCTAACGCGTGAAATTGCCCATTTACTCCCATTAATTAAAGAATATCAAATCATATTAACTGAATTTGATTTTATTAATGCAAAAACAAAACTAGCTTTGGAATTAAACTGTTGTCTTCCAGCAATTGAAGATGATATGAAAATTGAATTGATCAATGTTGTTCATCCGATACTTTGGAAAAACAATAAAGTTTTGGGAAAGAAAACACTTTCTCAATATTTATATATGGATAAACTTTCAAGAATGTTAGTTATTTCAGGTCCGAATGCTGGTGGAAAAAGTATTACTTTAAAAACAATTGGTCTTTTACAATTAATGCTTCAAGCTGGATTATTAGTCCCTGTCGATCCGAATAGTAAAATGTGTTTCTTTCAACAAGTTTTAACTGACATTGGAGATAATCAGTCCATCGAAAATGAATTGAGTACGTATTCCTATCGACTAAAAAGAATGAAACACTTCTTAGAAGTTTCAAATAGAAGAACTCTACTCCTACTAGATGAATTCGGGACAGGTTCAGATCCTGATTTAGGAGGAGCATTAGCTGAAGTGTTTTTTGAAAACTTATACAACAAAAAAAGCTTCGGAGTGATTACAACTCACTATGCTAATATTAAATTAAAAGCAGATCAATTAACGAATGCGATTAACGGATGTATGCTTTTTGACACAGATACATTAGAACCTTTATACAAATTCTCATTAGGTCAACCTGGAAGTTCTTTTACTTTCGAAGTTGCTCAAATCAATGGTATTCCGATTGAATTAATTGAAGATGCAAAAACTCGTCTAGATGTCCGAAAAGTTTCAATGGATAAATTGTTAGGCGAATTACAACGTGAAAAAACCTACTTAGAAAGATTAAATAATGAACACATTGAAGCACAAGAATTGGCTCAAAAAGCTAAAAATGATTACTTAGAGAAAAAAGGACGTTTTGAAGAAAAATTAAAAATTCAACAAGAGACAATTGAAGTAAATAACAAATATATCAACCTTGGAAAAAAACTAAAACAATTTATAGATCGATATCAAGCGAAAAATAAAAAAAAGGATGCCAATAAACCTTTATTTGATGAAATATCAAAATACATCTCTCTTGAAAAAAACAAAATTGAGGTTGTAAAACAAGCTGAGAAAATCAAAAAAGAAGAAAATCATAAATTACCAATTACAAAACGCAAAAAAGAAATCATTGAACGCGATGAATTTGAAAGAGCTAAAATTAAAATCGGATCAACCGTTAAATTAATCTCGACAAAACAAAGCGGAACAGTTGATGAAATTAATGGTGAAATGATTACTGTCCTTTTTGGTTTCATGCGTATGAAAGTTGAGAAGGAAAAATTAATGTGGGTGAAATAAATTCAAAATACAGACTATTAATTAGTTTAAATTAAAATTATATATTACAGATTAAAAATTATTGATCGAAAACTAAAAAAAAAAATAAAAACTTGTTAATCAATATTTTAACATTAAGATTTCGTATTAATTCATGAATCAATACATTGTGAATTTCTAGGAGTGTGTCAATTCATGAATTCAACTTTGCAATTTTAGATAAAAAAAAGCTTTCACAGTAAATTTACTTAATTCTAATAAAGAAAAAGTAAAACGACTACTATGAAAACAATGAATTCGTTCAAAAAAAGCATCTTCATTTTCACAATTCTGTTATCAACAAATTTCACTTCTAATGCAACGACCACTTATACAGTTGGAACAGGAGGAAGTTACACTACGATCGCTGCTGCATACGCTGCTTGTACAGCTGCAACAGATTATGTAATTGAATTAAAAAGCACATATGCTTATAATACGGAGACATCTTCTGGAGCCAATTCAATTACACTTGGTACGCTCACAAATAAAAGTTCTATTAATACAGTAACTATCAGACCTCAAACTGGAGTTACTCTTTCATTGACAGCAACCGGATCATCTTTGTTCACCTTAAATGGAGCGGATTTTGTGATCTTTGACGGAAGAGCAGCGGGAGTTGGAACAATTGCTTTAACACTAATAAACACTAGTGCGACTTCTGGTGTTAACGTTTTTAGTTTTCAAGCTGACGCTAAAAATAACACAATCAAATACATCACCATTAAAGGTTCAGGAACATTAACAGGAGCACCAATTGGATTTGGATCAGGAACAACAACTGGAAACACAAACAATACAATTTCGAATAATAACATAACAAAATCTTCAGGAGGAACTCCAGCTTACGGGATATATTCATATGGAACCTCAGCAGGTGTAAATAATAACACTAACACAGTTTCAAACAATAGTTTTTATGATCTAGGTCAAGGAAGTTGGTGTGGAATCGTTTCCTATTCAGATAGTTGGACTGTTTCTGGAAATAGTTTTTACCAAACATCTGGAATCACACTTTCATCATCAGATTTATCAATGATTTACGTAGGAGCAAATTGTATTAGTGTAACAATAACAGGAAATTATTTTGGAGGAAGAGCAGTCAGTTGTGGAGGAACAGCATTTACAATTACAACTGCTGGTTATCAATTAACAGGAATTGATTTTAACTCAGTTACTGGAACTGTAAGTATTTTATCGAACACTTTTGCAAACGTTACCACAACTTCAACAGGAAGTAATTCGTTTGTTTGTATTGATACGTATGGTTCAGCAGCCTATACAATTGGCTCAGTTGGAAATGGAAATACATTTGGAAGCACAACTACTTCAGGAAGTATTACAATTACTGGATCCACAGCAGGTACACAATTTTCAGCAATAAAACATTGGGGGACAAACGCATCGAATTCAATCACTTATAACACATTTGCAGGAATAACTCAAACACATACAACTGCATCAACATTCCCCTATTTTTATGGTATATATGTTGGTTTAAGTACACAAGGAACAATTACTAACAATACATTTGGAGCAAGTTCTGGACCAATCCAATTAACAGGAACAGGAGTTGGAATTTCTTACCAAGTAATCTACTGGGTATCTAATAGTAATTCTACAATCAGTAACAATACATTTCAAAATTTCACTATTACAAACGCTGGAACCACAAATGATAATGATATTATATATGTTTCAGGCTCAGGTACAAATACAATTTCAAACAATACAATCGGAAGTACAACTTTAAATAATATGGCATTTAGTTTAATTGATAACGTTAATGCAATTCATTGTTATAGTGCTGGAACACCAACAATTAGTTTAAATACAATTCAACAATTTAGTCAAACAGCTACAGGTACTTCAGCAGGATTAACGGGTATTTTTATTGAATATATGAATGGGGTTGCTACAATTTCAAGTAATACAATTAAAAACTGTACAACTGCAGGCACAGGAGCAGGAGCATTTTCTGGAATTTATGTAGAAAGTACATCAGCAACAGAAACCAATAGTGTAGTTGGAAACATAATATCTTCGATTACAGCTTCAAGTGCTGGAGCTGGAACATTAATATGCATATGGGCTTATAATGGTGGAGGAACATATAAAAAAAATAAAATTTCAGGAATCACATTCAATTCAAGTAATGCATCAGCTAATCTATATGGAATTGCAGTTGATGCAGGTGATAATTTAAATTTTTACAACAACATCATTTTACTGGATAACGGAGCAGGATCGGTTATTTTAAGAGGTATTTTGAATAGATCAGGGGTGTCGAAAACGTATACCTTTTATCACAATACAGTAAAAATATATGGCACTGCAACAGGTGGTTCGAATAATTCAAATGCTTTTACAGACATAAATGCAGCTGGAAGTACAATCAATGTTAAAAACAATATTTTCCAAAACACTAGAACAAATAGTGGTGGAACAGGACTTCATATATCAATTAGATTTGCAAGTAATTCACCAACTATTAATTCAGATTACAATTACTTAGAAGCTAGTGGAACAGGTGGTAGTTTTGGAGTATGGAATGCTTCAAACTATGCCACTTTTGCTTTATATAAAACGGCATCATCAAAAGAAACAAATTCTAAAAACACGACTATAACAATTAACTCGGCAGGACAAGTTCCAGCAGGTACAGCAGCAAATGTAAATGGAACAGGAACCAATTTATTTGCAACAGTAGGAGATGATTTTGTAGGTACCGTTCGAGCTATTACTCCATGGTTGGGAGCATACGAGGCTCCAGTAGTTTTACCGATTGAATTAATGAGTTTTACAGTTGAAAAACAAGGAAATTCAAACGAATTAAAATGGATTAGTTTAACAGAAATTAATAATGATTATTTTACAATCGAGAAATCTTTAGAAGGTGATAATTTTGAAATTGTAGGATTAATCAATGGAGCAGGAAACTCAACAATTAAAAATGAATACGAATTGAATGATTATAAAATTGAACCTGTAATTAACTATTACCGTTTAAAACAAACCGATTTTGATGGCAAATCTATATACTCTGAATTAATTAGTATTGACAATAGAATTGAGGTAAATAAGAATAGAGAAGTGAAATTCAAGACAAATATTTTAGGCCAAATTGTTGATGAAAATTATTTAGGGTTGGTTATTGTTGTTTATACGGACGGAAACTCAATTAAAATTATTCAATAAAAAAAGTATAACTCATTCGCCTAATTTCATTCTCACTCCAAAGGAAGAACTAAAAGTCGACTTTAAAATACCAGGAGCAGGTCTGGTATCGTGAAAATTTGTCACTTCTATTCTGAAATCTGTTCGTTTTGTAAAATGAAAACTTAGGGTATACTGCCCCATGATTCGATAATCATGCAAATCATTCCATAAAGGTTGGTAGTAAAGAACTCCTGAAAATGAAAAATGTGACTTTGGATCAAAAAACCATGAAATATAATTACTAGATCTAAAATTTTTATTGAATATACGTGTCGATTGTATTTGTTCGTATTCATAAAAAGTAGAAATTCCTGCAAACAATTTATATCCTTTTGAATCCAAACACTTTAATCTTAAACCTGTACCAATAAGAGTTCTCATCTTTTGATCTAGCAATTGATTGTATTGAATTTGTGAAAAATTCTCCCATTTTAAAGGTCCTTTTAAACGATAAGCATATCTAAAATGCACCATACCAGAATTTGCAAAAACTTTTTCAGAGCCTTTAGAATACATCAAGTCACTAATCAAAAAATAATAATGTTTAGCCGTTTTATACTGAATTTTAGGTCTTAAAGCTATATTAAACAATAAATCTTTCGTTTTCATAGCTGAAAAAGTAGCGTCAACACTTCCGCTTACCCCTGACGTATCATCATAAATTCTCTTATTTTCAATATTTACTACCTGAGAAAAAGAAAAATTCACAGAAAATAAGACAAGAAGGGGGATTAATTTATAAATCTTACCTCTTTGCATGACGGTAAAGAAAAAAGGCAACAACCGCAAAAATTACATTTGGAATCCATACAGCAATATAAGCTGGGAAACCGACATTCAAAGCTGCTACGTTAGTCACTTTCATAGCAAATATATATATAAAAATAATTCCTAGTCCCAAAGCAATATTAATCCCAACTCCTCCCCTTTTTCTTCTACTAGAAACAGAAACTCCAATAATTGTCAATATGTAAGTTGCAAATGGAAGAGAAGTTCTCTCATAAAAGATAATTTCATAATCAGGAATATTAGCTGAACCTTTTAATTTTTCACTTTTAATAAATTGACTTAATTCAGAATATGTCATTGTTTCAGCAATATTTTCTCGTTGGGCAATATCTCCAATTCGAAATTCAAAAATTGTATCTTTTTCTTTTCCGTTTACAATAACATCATTTGTATCCCCAACTTTTCTTTCATAGTAATCTTTTAACTTCCATTTATTTGTTCCCAATTTATTTATAGCATATCGTGCTTTTAAAAAATAAATTGACCTATCCTTTTTGTCTGTCTGTTCAAAAATAAAATCATTGGCTACATTATTTTCAGACACATAACTTGAAATACTCAAAGAAATATTATGAGGAAATTCAGCATGATAATTTTCAACATGAACACCATCTCTATAGTATTTATTCTCAAAATTCAACATCACTTTATTTGAAATTGGCAATACATAATGATTCATCATTAATGTGATAACCATTAAAAAAGTAGCAGCAATCATGTAAGGCTTTAGAAACCTCGAAAAAGTAATTCCACTGTTTAAAATTGGTATAATTTCAGAATCTTGCGCCATTTTAGCTGTAAACCAAATCACCGAAACAAAAATAATCAACGAGGAAAACATGTTTCCGTAGTGGACCAAAAAAGGGAAATAATATTCTGTAATTACAATGTAAATAGAAGCCTTTTTTTCTATAAATTCACTTAATCGTTCCGACATGTCAAACACCATAGACAAAAGCATAATAATGCCTAGCATAAAAAAGAAAGTCGTTAAAAACTTCTTAATAATATATTTATCTAATATTTTCAACATTCATTATTCTCTTTAAAAATCGAGTTTAATATTTTAATTGAACCATATAAGGCATATAAAGTTTCATATAAGTGTTGTGTGTAATTTGGATATTAATTTCAATGATTTATGTTCAATTTATTGAACGTCATTCTTATATGTCCTTATATGCCTTATATGGTTCAAAAGTTACTCACAGCTTATAACCTAGTCCCTAATTTAATGACCATTTTGTTTTTCCAATCAGTGAATGTCCCATCAATTATACGAACTCTTGCCTCTTTCACTAACGCCAAATAAAAAGCTAAATTGTGAATCGTTGCAATTTGCATTCCTAAGTACTCACTTGATTTAATTAGATGTCTTAAATAGGCTTTTGAATAAAACTTATCAACATAAGAAGTTCCATTTGGATCAAGCATAGAAAAATCTTTTTCCCATTTTAAATTCTTGATATTTATAATCCCTTCAGAAGTAAATAACATCCCGTGACGTGCATTTCTAGTAGGCATTACACAATCAAACATATCAATACCTAAAGCAATACATTCCAATAAATTAATTGGCGTTCCAATCCCCATTAAATAACGAGCTTTATCTTTCGGTAAAATATCGCAAACTAAATCAGTCATAGCATATAATTCCTCATCAGGCTCACCAACTGATAATCCACCAATTGCGTTCCCAATAGCTCCGAAAGAAGAAATTTGTTCAGCAGATTCAGTTCTCAAATCTTTGTATGTACTCCCTTGAACAATAGGAAATAAAGCTTGGTTATGACCATATTTTGGTTCCGTAATATCCATTTGATCGAAACATCTTTTCAACCAACGATGTGTCATATGCATTGAGCGTTTTGCATAATTATACTCACAAGGGTAAGGAGTACATTCATCAAAAGCCATAATAATATCGGCTCCTATTGAACGTTGAATATCAATCGATTTTTCAGGTGTAAAAAAATGGTTACTCCCATCAATATGTGATTTAAACTTCACACCTTCTTCCGTTATTTTATTTGAACTTGACAAAGAATAAACTTGGTAACCACCACTATCAGTCAAGATTGGACCTTCCCAACCATTGAATTTATGTAATCCACCAGCACCTTCAATCACTTCCATTCCTGGCCGCATGTATAAATGATAGGTATTCCCCAAAATAATTTGAGCTTGAATATCATCTTTTAATTCATGTTGATGAACCCCTTTAACAGTACCAGCAGTACCGACAGGCATGAAAATCGGAGTTTCTATAATTCCGTGATCTGTATGTAAGACTCCAGCACGTGCTTTTGACTTGGAATCTGTGTGTAATAAATCGAAGTGCATAAAATTGTTGAAAAATAAACGACACAAAGATAGTTGTATTTACGAATGCATCCCATCTTTGTACAAAGGTTTATACATAAGATGCAATTTTTACCAATTTTCGACTACAATATAACGACAATTTTATTTTGTCTTTTCTGCTTAATGGCTTTAACACAAGTCATTTACACTATTCTCATACATGGAAAACTTTCATTTTTCACGGGTAAAAAAGCTCAAAAAAACTCTAACTTCCCGAGTGTCAGCGTTTTAATATCCGCAAGAAACGAATCTGATAATCTTTACGAGAATTTACCACTAATATTAGAGCAAGATTATCCAAATTTTGAAGTTATCGTCATTAATCACCAATCCGTTGATGATTCATCTCATATTTTAAATGGATATGCTCATCAGTATAAAAACTTACGTGTAATTGAAGTCGAAAGAAGCCAACATTTAAAACCTGGAAAAAAACTTCCATTGACATTAGGAATTAAAGGTTCAAAATATGATCATTTATTTTTCACCGATGCAGATTGCCGACCAACCTCTAATCAATGGTTAAAAAGCATGGCTCAATACTTTAATGATGAAAAACAAATTGTTCTAGGCTATGGCCCTCATATTACTAAAAAAGGTTTTTTAAATAAATTAATACGTTTTGACACAACATGGACAGCTATGAATTATTTTTCAATGGCTTTAGCAAAAATGCCTTACATGGGGGTTGGAAGAAATTTAGCTTACACAAAACCCCTTTTCAATTCTGTTAATGGGTATAAATCTCATTATTCTATCACTTCAGGTGATGATGATTTATTTATTCAAGAAACAGTAACAAAGAAAAACTTCTCAATTAATCTTGATCCAGCTGCTTTTTGTTATTCTGAGGCAAGTGAAAACTGGGAAAATTGGTACATGCAAAAAGCTAGACACTTTACTACGTCTGGCCGATACAGTGTTTTCAAAAAAGCGATGTTAGGAATTTATCCTTTATCGATGTTAATTCTATTGATTTCCTTTGTTATTTTGTTATTTGATGTAAACTTTCGATTGTTAACATTATCGGTTTTTGGATTTATAGTACTTTTGAAATGGTGGATTCAAGCAAGGTGTTTTAAGAAATTAAAAGAACCTGGTTTTATAGCTTTACTTCCACTTTATGATTTAGCATACACTATATTCCTTCCGATTTTGTATTACACTACGGATAAAAAAGAAATAAGGAAATGGTAGGAGGCGAACATTTATCGGACAAGGCACAACATGACTTATCATTAGTTAGGGCTGCAATTGACGGTAAACAAAGTGCTTACGCAGAATTAATGGACCGATACAGAGAATCGATTTATTATATGATGCTTAAAATGGTTAAAAACCAAGATGATGCAGACGATTTAACAATTGAAGCATTTGGAAAAGCTTTCAATCGACTAGAGCAATACAGCCCTAGTTTTGCTTTTAGCACTTGGTTATTCAAAATTGCATCAAATAATTGTATTGATTTTATTCGTAAAAAAAGAATCAAAGTTACCTCTATGGATACTGGGAGAACAACTGATGATGGAGATGTTATCTTTTTTGACGCGAAAGCTACTACTCTAAACCCTGAAGAAACAATTATTCAAAGCCAAAAAGTAAAACTAATGCGTGATTTGGTTGACAAACTAAAACCTCGTTATAAAGAGTTAATTGAAAAAAGATATTTTGAAGAATTGAGCTATGAAGAAATTGCAGAAGAACTAAATTTACCTTTAGGAACTGTAAAAGCACAATTATTTAGGGCTAGAGAGTTTTTAGCTAATATGATTGAAAAAACAAAGGGTACGATTTAATTGTTATTCTAATTGAAGATTACCTCCTCTACTTTAAAAAAAATAAAATAGAAAATAAATGAAAAATAAAATTAATTCTTTTTCACTATTTTTCTTTATTACACTAACCTTTATATTCTGGATACTCATCCTTCATTATTTAGGGGTATACGAAATTGCAATAATCCCTCGAAGCGGTGTTTTATCCTATACTTTTAATTGGTGGGAATCTACTTCTATTGACAAGCATTTGTTTTTAGGTAATTACCTCCCTAATGAAACATATAACGGAACGGTTTACACAACATACACTTACCCTTTTTACTTCATTAATTACACTCTTTTAGCTCCTTTTCGCTATTTATTTCATATGTCTTACGAAAAGTCACAAAATTTACTCCCCTATTTTAACGTCCTTTTTTTCATTTTTATTATTTACCGTTTAAAAAGAAAAGAAATTCAAGAAATTATTCAATCTAAAAACCTATATTATCTTACTTGGATCTTCTTGATTTTTGGCATAATCATTACAAATGCATTACCTTGGACATCCATGTTAAGGCATAATCAAGAGAACCTTCACATGCCTATCGCTCTTTTGTTTTGTATACTTTCATTAACGATTATAAAAAGAGAAAAAAATGAAGAAAGAGACCGTAAATTCTTAATTATAGGCAGTATTATCGCCAGTATCTCACCAATCTATTTTCCCGCTTGGATACTTTGTTATATTTATACAGAAACGGATCTAAAAGTGAGAAAAAAAATGATAATTAACGCATTTTTAGTATTTACAATCAACTTTATTAATTATATCATCCCATTAATTGCAGCAAACTCATTGCGTCTTAAAAGCTCAGCATCCGGCTACCTATACCGATCAGGATTAGATGGTTCATCAGACTACTTTAACTCAATACTATCTGTAATTTACAATCCACATTCTGAACAACATACCTCGAGTACGATAATTCTCATTATTTCAGCTATTTACATTGGAAGAAAACAAAAGGAAGATGCTAAAATATATTTCAAGCAATTAATCTTTACATTAATACCATTTGCTTCAATCGTCATTTTATTTCCTCAATTCTCCTCTATTCACATGTATTTGATTGAATTCCTTTTGGTTGTTCCTCCAATATTTTTAATAACCCATAAATTAATTAATTTTGAATCAATAAAAAATATTCAACCAAAAGAATACACAACATCTATTCTTTTTTTTACTTTTATAATTATGAGCCAGTTATTAGAAGTTGCTAAATATTTCAAATTAAATCATTTTTTAAAAGAGCTAATTAATTAAAACAATGTTTGACTCAAAAACACTTATTGAAAAAACATTGGTAGTTATCCCTTGCTTTAATGCTGAAAAAACGATCATTGACACTGTTTCAGACATTAAAAAAGTAGGCTATATAAACATATTGGTTTGTGATGACTTCAGTACAGATGATACATACAAGGTTTTAAAGACAATTTCAGACATAAACATCATTCTCCATTCTAAAAACAAAGGCTATGGAGGAAATCAAAAAACACTGTATAATGAAGCTTTAAAATTGAAGTATGAATTTGTGATAATGATTCATGGAGATCACCAATACGATCCATTATTAATTCCGTCTATGTGCTGGCTACTTTATACAGGTAATTACGATATTGTTATGGGCTCACGAATATTAGGTGGACATCCTTTAAAAAACGGAATGCCTTTCTATAAATATGTCGCCAATAGAATTTTAACATATTTCCAAAACATTCTCACAGGATACAAGCTATCTGAATATCATAGCGGTCTAAGAGCTTATAAATCATCCACTTTGACTTTAATAGATTTTAACAATTACTCAGATTCATTCATTTTTGATAATCAATTAATTCTAAATTGTATGAAATTGAAATTAAAATTTGGAGAAATTACGTGTCAAACAAAATTTAATCACTTAACTTCGTCTATATCTTTTAAGAATTCCGTGAAATATGGATTAGGAATTATTAAACATTCGATAGCATATAAATTTAAAAAATGAACTCAATAAATCTTCTTTTAAAGTATTTTCCCAATCTAACTGAAACTCAGAAAAGTCGTTTTGAACGTCTTGAAGAGCTTTATAACTTTTGGAATGAACAAATCAATGTTATCTCTAGAAAAGACACTGAAAACTTCTATGAGCGTCATGTTCTTCACTCTTTAGGGATTGCTAAAATAATGGAATTTAAAGATGGTTCTGCAATATTAGATATTGGAACTGGAGGAGGATTTCCAGGAATTCCTTTGGCAATACTATTTCCAAATTGCGAATTCACATTAGTTGACTCAATAGGAAAGAAAATAAAAGTTGTAAATGAAGTTGCTCTAGCATTGGAACTAAACAATGTAAAAGGAATACACGCAAGAGCTGAGACCATTCCCGAAAAATTTGATTTTGTAGTTAGTAGAGCAGTTACAGCAATGCCGGCATTTTTAACATGGGTTGAAAAGAAGTTTAAAAAGGAAAGTAAAAATGAACTTAAAAATGGTATTCTGTATCTGAAAGGCGGAGAT
>CANJKA010000059.1 GCA_947474675.1 Flavobacteriales bacterium | reverse complement strand
TCCTAAAAAAGAGAATAAAATTCAACAACCATTTTTTAAAGAACATTTAGATCTGATAATAATTTATGGGTTAATTCTTGTTTTTGTTCTCTATTTTTATTTAAAAGTAAATTGATTTACTGATTTTTAATTTGTTAATAATTAAATCTTGTTATTTTACAATTTAACTCAATACTATTCGTTTAAGCCTATGTAATCTATAGTAGAATGCTCAAAAAACTCTGTTAAAGTTTATTTTTAATCGATGAAATGCATTTTTTAATCGATTTTTTTTTTGGAGTCTTGTTTTTTATTGTATATATTTACATATAATTTATAATTAGAAAGGATGAAAATAGCATTGATCTTATTGTTTGTTTTAAATTTTATTACAATTAAAGCAAGTTTATCGATTGAAGGATTTTATCAAGGTAAAAATCTCTATGTTCAAAGTTCTTTGTGCAATGATGGTTTTGGCTATTGTGCAACCAAAGTTTCTGTAAATGGAAATACGATGGTAAATCATCCAGAAAATGGTGCTTTTGAAATTAATTTTTTAAATTTTAATGTTAAAATAGGTCAAGCATTATTTATTGTTATTGAACACAATGACGGTTGTCAACCTAAAATTATTAATCCTGAAGTTTTATTGCCTAATAGTACTTTTATTGTTGAAAAAATAAGTTGTACAAATAATGGTTTATTAACTTGGTCTACAACTGGAGAGTCAGGTAAATTGACGTATCAAATTGAACAGTATAAATGGAATAAGTGGATCGTTATTGGTGAAGTTAATGGTGAAGGAAAGAAAACTAGCACGAGTTATTCTTTCGTTTTATTAGCTCATTCTGGGGTAAATAAAATTAGAGTATCTCAAACTGATAATTCAGGAGTAACAAGAGCTTCTAAAGAAATTGTTTTTGAAAACAAAGCGATAAAAGCTCCCGTTCTTAGAACGATAAATAATTATAAAACTGTTGTATTTCTTGTTGATAATGTGAAAACAGAAACGAAATATGAAATTTATGATGCGTATGGAAACATCATTAAAAAAGGATTAAATAGTGAAGTTGATTTTTCAAATTTAGGTAAAGGAATTTATTATGTGAATTTTGATAATAAGAATGAAAAAATAGTAAAAAATTAATACATTAACTACAAAAAAAAAGAGGTGTCTGTTAAGTTAGACATCTCTTTTTTTTATCAAATGTCTTTTATTTTCTTAATTGATGTTGATACATAATTCTGAAATTCAGATGGGGTATATTCTTTTTTGCAAGTCAAATATATTTTAACAAAATAATTGTCTACCACATACATAATACAAAAAATTTGATACCCGTATGGCTCCATCATTTTTGTAAATTCTTTACTGCCAGAATATACATAAAACTTAGAGGCTCCATCAAAATTAATTCCATGATTTTTAATTTTATTTCCGAATTCTGAATTTAAACCTAAATATTTTTTATGAAATGCTAAGGCATCTTTTTTAGAGTCAAATTTTAAACGGATATCGTAAAATTGCATTATGTTTTTTGATGAGTCTTCAATATCCATCCAGATATGTCTCCAAGGAGTCGCATTAGCAATTTTCATATCTTTGACAGTATTGGTATCTAAGAAAACTGAAACGGGAATAGATGCACCATTTTTTTCGACGATATCCATCATTTCACTTTCTGCTTGAGAAAATTGAGACCACGAACAAGTAAGACTGAAGGAGAATAAGAATATTAATATTTTTTTCATTTTATAATTATAAGATTGAAATTCCGTTAGCGTCCGTTGTTAAAATTTCACTCATGTGATCGAAAAATGGACGTAATTTCTTAAAAGATTCATTTATTAAAGTAGAGAAATTTGTACTCAATACTTCTTTATCTGTAAATCTATGCTTTAATATGAATTGTTTGTGTCTTAATAAATCAATTGCTATATGTTCTTTATCGAAGCCTTTTGGGGAAGTTGTTAATTTAGATCCCGATAATTCTCCAAAGGTAGCTTTGTTTTCGTCACTGTTTAATATCGAATACCATTCTTCATAATTATAATCAATGTCTTGGCGAATTCTTTTTAAATCTTCACTGTTTGGATTAAAAAAACCTCCAGCTATATATGAGTTTCCTAGTTCTAGATGAAAATAATATCCTCCTCTTTTTTCTTTTGTTGCTCGTTTAAAACTTCCAGACCAATTTGTTTTGTAGGGTAGTTTGTCTTTTGAAAATCGGGTGTCTTTGTAAATTCGATGTAAACAAGATTTACCGGATTGATTTTCAAGCATATCATGATTCTGCATTTTTTTAAAAAGATTTTCAGAGAATGATATAACATTCTGAAGTTCATTTAAATAAGTGTTTTTATTTTCAGCAAACCATTCACGATTATTATTTTTCTCAACTAAATTCAGAAAATCAAAAACAGACTTTGGTAAAAATTCACTACTCATATTTATATATTTACATTGTAAAGATACACTCTAGAATTTATTGACAAGCTATTTTGATAAAAACTGTTTAAAATTCTATAAAGACATTAGATTTTCGTACAATTGTCAACAAAATTCAACAGTCTAATAGCAAAACGATCGTTCTACTGTGCTCATGTCGAATTCTAATATCTTAAGTGAAGCCGATGCGTTTCTAATGTCTTTTTGTTATCTTTGAAAGATGAAATTGAGTAATGAAAAACACGATCCTTTTGCTGCTTTAAGAATAAAAGAGTTTAATTTCTTTTTAATCAATAGACTTTTTTTGACTTTAGGAATTCAAATGCAATACGTTATTGTTGGTTGGCAGGTTTATAAGTTAACGAATAGTGCTTTAGCAATTGGAATAGTTGGGTTAGCAGAAGCAATACCATTTATAACTGTCTCATTATTTTCAGGACATGTTGCGGATCATTTTAATCGAAAGCATATTATCTTGTTTTTCACTTTCTTATTGATGATATCTACTGGTTTTTTATTGTATTTTTCACTTGATTCTGTTTCCGTTATTAAAGAGTATGGAGTTACACCTATTTATATTATAATAGGTTTTATTGGAGTTGTAAGAGGTTTTTTATCTGCTGCCTTTCCTTCTATTCTATCACAAATTGTTCCTAGAAAATTATATAGTAATGCAGCTACTTGGAACAGTACTGTTTGGCATTTGGCTTCAGTTTTGGGACCTGCAAGTATAGGTTTCTTTATAAAAGAGAGTTATAGCGAGGCCTATATTATCGATTTAGTTTTTATATCAATTTCATTTATTGCTTTCTTATTTATTCGTTCAAAGCCTATTCCTGTGAAAGAAAAGGTTGAGTCTTTGTTTGAAAGTTTAGCTGTTGGTGTGAGATTTGTCTTTAAAAATCAATTGGTGTTAGGGGCACTTTCTTTAGATTTATTTGCCGTGTTGTTTGGAGGTGCTGTTTCTATGTTACCTGTGTTTGTTAAAGAAATATTACATTGTGGACCTGAAGAATTAGGCTTTTTAAGAGCTGCTCCAGCTATAGGGGCAGTTATTATGGCGTTGATAATCGCATACAAACCATTGAAGCATAATGCAGGACGAAATCTTTTTCTAGCTGTTGGTGCTTTTGGAGTGTCGACAATATTATTTGGATTATCAACCAATTTTTATTGGGCTCTATTTTTTCTTTTTTTAACTGGGGCTTTTGATAATGTGAGCGTTGTAATTCGTCATACGATTTTACAATTAGCAACACCCGATGAAATGAGAGGGCGTGTTTCTGCAGTGAATGGAATTTTTATAGGGTCATCTAATGAAATTGGAGCATTCGAATCCGGTGTGACTGCTAAGGCTTTTGGCTTAAAGCCTTCAATCGTTATTGGAGGTTTAATGACACTTTTAGTTGTTTTGGGCATTGCTAAATTAGCACCGAAATTGAGAAAGTTAAACATTGATGAATTGAAATAAGGTGGAGTCTGTAGAAAACGATAGAATAAAAGTCTGTTTAAAATGTGGAACTTCTTTTACGTGTTCAATCTTTAATTGTTGGTGTTCAGATTTACCACAAATAATTGAAATGTCTGAGGATGGTGATTGTTATTGTCCAAATTGTTTGAATGGGTTGATCGAAATTAGAAGTAAAAAATAGTTGATTATTTAACCTCTAGATAATTGGATGACGGTAATTTCAGGTAAAATCCCAACCCTTCCGGGATAACCTAAAAACCCAAAACCTCTATTTACATAAATATATTTCCCTTTTCTTTCATAAGCTCCAGCCCATTGAGGATATAAATATTTGATTGGACTCCATTTAATGAAACCTGGTATTTCTATTCCAAATTGCATTCCATGTGTGTGACCTGAAAGGGTAAGATGAATATGTTTTTCATGATCCAGTGTCTGAGCTTCCCAATGTGAAGGGTCATGTGATAAAAGAATTTTAAAATCATCTTTTTCAACTCCTTTCAAGGCTTTTTCAAGATCACCGTGTTTATGAAAACCTCGCATTCCCCAATTTTCAACTCCTACTAATGAAATCGATTGACCATCTTTTTCAATTTTTAAATTTTCATTTAATAATAATTTAAAACCAATTTCAGCGTGAATTTCTTTCAATCGAATTAGGTTATTGACTTTCTCTTCTTCGTTATTCCATTTCCAATAATCACCATAATCATGATTTCCTAAGATGGAATATTTACCCATTTTAGCTGCTAATAAAGAGAAAGAATCAATCCAATCATTCATTTCTTCAGCTTTGTTATTGACTAAATCTCCTGTGAAAAATAGAATGTCACTTTTTTGTGAATTGGCCAATTTAATTCCTTTCAGCACTGCTTCTTGGTCATGAAAGCTGCCTGAGTGAATGTCTGATAGCTGTGTGATTGTAAGGCCGTCGAATGCTTCAGGTAAATCTTTAAAAGCTAACTTGACTCTATGAACCCTGTATTCATATTTTCCTTTAAAGACACCATAAACTAATCCGAAAAATGGAATGGAAGCTAATCCGAAACTAATTTGAGATACGAATTTCCTTCTTCCTGGAATAAAAGGTTTTATTTTTTCTTTCTTAGTGAACTTCAGGGATAAAAAGTTAAAAGAACCTCTTAATAATCGAATTATATCTTCAGATAAAAGGAAAAGCAAAATAATTATTTTAGGAGCTAATGAAATAAAAGAAAATCCAATTATCCAATTTGATAAATAAGAGGAAGTAAATTTTGAAAAATAAAGTATAATTGATAAAACGATAGACATTAATGTGATTTCAACGATCCAATAAGTTTTTTTAATGATTGATTTTATTTTAGGTTTAAAGTCCTTCACAATTGTTTTTAAAGCTTGGTAGCAGTAAATGTCAAGTGAAATCCATATTATTGTTATAATTAAATTCCTCATTTTTTATTATAATTTATGTAAATATAAGATCAATGAATTGAATTTAAGAATGAAATTCTGTTTTATAACTTTCTTTAACGAAATGGGATCATTTTATGGTTCTAGCGTTCTTAAATTTATATTTTTTTTGCTTTAGGATACATCGGAATTAAATTTAAAATTTCACCTGTAATTATTACTAGAACAAGAGCAGGGATTAATGAAAGCGTGGAGTCGATCAGTAGAGGTGTTCGATTTTCTGAACTACCTGAAGTTTAAA
The DNA here is from genome assembly GCA_947474675.1 of Flavobacteriales bacterium. Classification (GTDB taxonomy): domain Bacteria; phylum Bacteroidota; class Bacteroidia; order Flavobacteriales_D; family Crocinitomicaceae; genus CAIUKX01. Next base: position 17,712 of record CANJKA010000059.1, on the reverse strand, counting down.
TGAGATTGAGTAATCCTTTTGACTTGGCTTTTCATAAACATTTTCTCTTTCATAACGTTAATATAGTGTAATGCTATTTCAAGACTAGGCATTTATAAAATAAAAAAGAGGTTACTCAATTTAAGCAACCTCTTTTCAAATTCTGTAATTAGATTTTATTATTAATTTGTTCTTTTGATTTAAAAACATTGAAACCAACGCTTACACCAATCATACTACCTTTTTTAACAGATGAGTAAAAGATATTTACTGGAATGTTTAAAGCTCCTGTTCTAAATGTTCTTCCAAATCCAATCACAAATTTGGTACTTATTTTTACCTTTCCATTATTGTCATAATTATCAGTGGAAGGATATTTAGATTTAACTGTAGAATAAGCTGCTTGATATTGATAATATTCTGTATACTGAGTGCTACTATTAAAAGGGTTTAAGCTGTTATAATCACTTTGTTGATCTTGATTAAATCTTTGATCAGACCAGTATGCATTTGCTCCATCTCCATACGTGTTATCAGTGTCAAAAAATCCACTTGACATTTTTATCAAACCAAAACTAGGTCCGAAAGCTATTTCCCAACCACTTTTCCCGAATCTGAAGCCATTCATAAATGCAACTGTTGGCATAAATTTACTTTGTTCTAATCCTGAGATATTGATAATAGTTTCAAAAAGTGCTGAAAACGATTCAGTTCCAACGTATTGTTTTTCAAACTGGTATCCGATCATACTGATGGCTGGAACGATATCTAAACCACCTTGAAGTGTACTTCTTGTTGCAAATTCAGATAATGAACCTGTTAAAAAAGCATATCCAATTCTTGGTCCTGAATTATTTATTTTTCCAATGTTGTTAGAAGTAATAACTTCATTTTTAAAACTTAATTGCTCTAATGTTTCTTTCGAATTTACTAAACCATGCATATCTTTTAAGACGATTTCAACCATTCTTTGTAATTCGGCTTCTTGATTATCGAATTCTTTGAAATTTGTTTTATAAATGGATTTATTTTTAATATCTATGATTTTTAATGTGACGGCTATTTTATTGCCGATTTTATCGAAAGAACCAGACATGATATAATCTACTTTAAGTTCGTTTCCTAAATTTGTAAGGCAGTTGATACCATAACAATCTGTTGTGAATTCAGGATGAGATTTAGTTATTTCAGCCATATCAAATTCATCATAAACCTTATAGAGATTTAATTTAGTTATTTCAATATTCATTAACTTGGAAGCTAATTTAGATGTAATAAATAAATTTTGAACTGATGGAGTAGCAATTGCTATGCTTGAACTTGTTTGACTGTTACCGTTATTATTGAAAATTGTAACGATTGAAATTACTAAAATTGAGATTGTTTTTTTCATGTTTTCTATTTGTTTAAAATTGTTGTTTTTAAGATTACCCAGCTTTATCAATGGCTATTATAATGAATATTATTACCCATTGAGTTGCAGCCCCTATAGTTGTTCCGTATGCAGTTTTTTTTGATCTCTTATTTTGAACACCTATTTTATATTTTCTTTTTTGTTCACGTGAAATATGCGGATATTTTTGTTTTAAACATCTTACTCTTTTTATAGTTTTTGACGTAGGAACAAGCGACCCTATCATTGCAGGGACAAATCCATAAATATTCAATAAAACACCGTTAGTGAAACCAAAAATAAAATCTCCTTTTCCTGGTGTTTCTTGTTTCCCAAGTTCACGAAAATCAATTTGATTTTGAATAGCAAGTTTAGAAGAGTCTGAAATAGGTGTTTCGGAAATTGAATCTATAGAAAAAGTATTTGATAATACTTTAGAAGTGTCGTCTATTAACCAAGGATTTTTCTCGGTTGAATTTACCCAAGGATTTTCTTGACTAAATAAAAAGCTTGAAATAAGAATACAAATATAAAGTGTTAAATTTTTCATACCTCAAATCTACAATATATTTAAAAATTTCTCTAAATCGAATTATAAAGGTTGTTTTTTTAATCTTGCATAAAACCTAAGTATATTAAGGTTTTATCTCTTTTCTGAAGTTTTTTTTGCAATTACTCGGGATTCAATCTATTCGAGTTGTGAATATAGCAAATAATATTTAAAAAAAGATAATAAGTTGCTATTTTGTCAAGTCAGATTCTATTTTTTGTTTGTAATTGTTTATTGTTTTTTCAACTTGATGGAAAAATGAATTTCTTTCTCTTTCATTTGAATTGCTTATTAAACTTGAATTGTCTACTATTCGTCCTATAATTTGATCCGTCTCTTTTACATACTCTTCATCAGATGTTTGTAAGTAATTCATCATGTTATGTGTAAGATATAAACCACTTTTTTCTTCTGATTTAAAACAAAAAGTTCCATCTGCATTTAAAGTCTCGTTAAAATACATTTCAAAGTCATTACCCGAAAAGGGAGCTTGAGTTCCATACATGAATTTTTTACCTAAAATTGCTTGCTCTCTAATATGATTTAATAATTCTTGAGTTTGATTTAACAAAACAAGAGAGTAGGAAGGGTCTTTGAATAAATAAGCATTAAAATAATAGCGTATTTGTCGAATAAAACCTTTTAATAAATCAATGTCATAAATTTCTTTTGAAGGGATGGAAGAATAAATTTGTAAAATCTCTTTCCCTGTTTGAAATGTTTTCTCTGAAATTTTTTCGTATCCAAATTGTTGGTTTTTATATTCAGGAATGCTTAAATGTGTTTTCGCCCAAAAATAAAGTTTAAACCGGAATAGGTGAGGGAAGTTTAATAATTGAAATAAGGGTGTGTCTTTTACAATTAAAACAATATTTGGATTTGTACATTGCTTTAATTTTTGAATATTTGCTAAAATACCTTCTAAATAGGAATCTAAACTGTGGTCGTATTCATTTAAAGAACTGTATTCAAATACTACTTGATTTTGTTTTATCTCCATCAATGCATCAAATGAGATTGCATAATGAGAACATATTTTTTGAATTTCATAGATCGTAAAAAGAGTTTCTCCTCTTGATCTTCGATAAACAGCATCTTGACTTAAATTTAATATATCAGCTAAAGAACGACCAATCGTATCTTCTTTTCCTATTTTTTCTTTTATTAAATTGATTAATGTCGCTTGTATATCAACTTTCATTTGAAAATTTTTAAAATGTATAAATAATAATGATGACAGCAATTAATGTCTGAGCAAAACTACCTATTAATGCTCCTCCAATTGCTTTTGTACTTCTTTTAATCAATGAGCCTTTCTTATAGTTTTTAACTTCTTTTACTGTTAAATCAGGATTTTTTTCTAACAGTTCATTTACTTTTGATCTACTTTTTTTTGTTGGCACGACGGATGTAATAATAGCTGGGACCAATCCGTAAAAGTTCAATAAAAAACCAGAACTTAGACCTATAATAAATTCAGATTTTCCTGAAGTTTGTATTTTTCCTAAATCTTTCAAGTTAATCAAAACAGTAATTGTTTCATCTGATCTTTCTTTTGAAGTGTCAGAAACAATAGAGTTAGATTGAATAGAATCTTTAAGTTTTTCAGATTTTAAAAGCGAAGAATCTATTGTTGAAATTTTTAAGTTAATGTTGTTTTCTTGACAATGAGTATTAAAAGTTAGAATTAGAATTGTAAGAAAAATATATAACTTCATTGTTTATTTATATTAATTCAAAAATAGGTTTAATTAATGAGTTAAAGTAGGATAAATTTAAAAATTATTTTTAATATAGATTATTGTATTTTCATTATTTTCACGGTCGTTTAAAATTAATTCTTGAGTTGAAAATCCAGCTTTTAAATATATTTTATTAGAAAAATTTGAATCATGAGTTTCTAATTGATATTTAGTGAATTTTATTTTACTTTCTTGAATTAATTCCATAAATTGAGCAAGGATTATTTTACCTAATCCATTTCCTCTTTCTGATTTTTTAATTAATAATTCTGTGATTATTAAAGTATCACCATCTATTTGATAACCAATATAGCCTAAGTTTTTTTGTGTAGACTGAAAAATTAAAAGGTTAATATTTGAATTGAGGTAAAATTTTTTCCAAACTTTTAAATTATCTTTAATTGTATAAAACTCAGTTCCAATATGTTCTTTTTTACGGATCCATGCATTTTCCCATTCACAATAAATTTCATTAAAAAATGAATCGAAATCATCTTTTAGGTTAAGTTCACAAAATGAATAAGAAGTATGCATATTTATTAAACTTTTAAATTGAATGTGTTTTCAAATATAGATATTAATGTGAAGTCCGTTTAAAAATAATAGGAAATCCAAATATATTTTTTTTCAAAATCAAGGTCACATATTTTTTCGATTTAATGTCAACTTCAGGAGAAAACGTAATCGATTTTAAAATCCCAATGTATTCTATATCTGCTCTAGGTTCAAATTCAGTGTATTGACCTTTTCCATTTCCACTTGCAACAGAACTTGAAGAAAGAATTTTAAAATCTTTTTCATACGTGTTTCCAATAGTGAAGTAAAAGCTTGAAAATAAAAAGATGAAAAGAACAGTATTTCCAAAAGTCATTATTTTATAGAAAGAGGATACTTTTGAGATGTTGTTTTTTTTTATAATTGGAAAGGAACAAATTATTGCAGTGATCCAAATTGAAAATGGAATGTATAATAACATAAATATTGATTCAAATAGATGTTCTGCATATAATAAAGCAAATATTGATATGCAAAATAGAATAGCGAAAATTTTATCTTTTTTCATTTATGCTTAATATTATTCTATGTGAATGACGCTTGTTATTTTTCTAATTATTTTGTCAGGACCTATAATGTTTGCTATTATCGTTATTTTTTCGCCTGATATTAATCTATTTATATGGAAAGCTGCTTCTTTTGAAAGATTGTCTGAAATGCAAAGAATGTTTTGATCTTTAACGAAAATGTTAAATGAATTAACTTTGAATTCAGTTGTGAAATATAGTTCAGATGGATAGTAAACAAAGAGTTTGTCCATTGTTTTGATCGTTTGTTTTGAAACAGTGGATTCATTTTCTAATGTCCCAAAATACAATGAGGGATCAGGTAAATTACATACTCTATAGCTTGTTTCACTTAATATTGTTTTTTTGCCTTTTACCGATAAATCTATAATTTTCAAAGTTAAAGATTTAGATTTTCCTGGGTAAATGAGGTAATTATGTTTTTCTGAATCATGAATAATAGAATCACAATTAAATGTTTCAAATGTATATTCTTTAACAAGTATATCATTGAATCCTATTTGAATTTTATTAGCATAACTTCTGTAAAGAACGATTGATTCAGGGGATCCAATTACAACTAATTTTTCTTGAGAAAATAGATTCAGAAAACTGAACAATTTAAATATGAGTAAGTAACTTTTCATTTTTAAATTATTTCATTTCACGAACCATTTTCACAGCTAAAATCCCAAAGAAAAGAACAATGACGCCAATCACTATCCATAAAATTATTTTATTGCCAACTGGAGAAGGTTGAATTACTTGTTGATCGCTGTTTAATTCTGATATCTCACCAGTTGAAATTATTGGGATGGAAGAGGGAATGTTTTCTTGAAAATATTTTAAATCATAATCAGGAAATGAAAGTTCAGGACTACCAAATTTAAGGTTGTATTCTTTTCCTACTTCAAGATCTGCTGTTAAGTAATTGTTTAATTGATATGCTTTTCCTCCATTAATTTTCAAAGGTTGATTATCTCCGTTTTCAACCAATAAATAGAAATCTTTGGTTTTGAATTTAGAAAAATAAATGACGTTAGAATAATTAGAGGAAATTTCAATCTTTTGCATTGTTTCAAAATAGGATTCATCATCTCTATGATCTCGACCACTCGAATCAATAATCAAGTTTGTTATATTTACATTTCTTAAGAAATATGAAGGTCCACCAAAATTTAATTCTAATTTATCAATGTATTGAGGAGTATCGAAAGTTATTTTTATATACGATCTTTTTACTTCCGAGCTATCTATTTGTGAAATTTTCATTCCTGGAACTTCCGTGTATTTCCCTAATTCTGAATAGTCATCGTAATAACCAACTTTAAGAATTTTTATCGGAGCACTTTTTGAATCGTCTACTTCAATTTTGAAGTACGAATAATCGCTCAATGGAAAATTCATTAATTTTAATTCAGAGCTCTCGGTATTACTGTAAATAGAGAAAAACAAATAATTATCTTTAATAATGTACCAGTTTTTCTGATCGTCACTTCCAAATAGCTTCATTTTTTTATCGACATCAGAATTCTTAATCATCAAACTTATATTATTGACTTTAGACTTTTCTTGATTTTTAATAATCAAACGAGTAATTGATCCTTTGATTATTTCATTAGAAATGATTTTATATTCTTTAAATAATTGCGAATACGTAACACTTGTTTCAGTTCTTAGTAAATAAGGAATTTCTATATTTTCATTGTCATATATTCTGACATCAGAAAAATTAGGATTCATTTTGCTATTAATAGCAGGCGATAAAAGAATGTTATGAAATCCTTTTTCATTTACTTTTAAAACTTTTGTTTGATAATTGAACGATTGAGCTTGTGAAGCACTAATCATCAAACAGAATAAGATGATATTATAAATTCTTTTGATCATTTTTCTTCTGAATTTGTTTCTGAATTATCTATTGAATCTTCTGAATTATCTTCGGTTAATATTTTCTTCAATTTTTGGTACATAAAGGAAACGATCAATAATATTATTCCCAAGAAAATGAATGCCGCTATTTTTCCACCTTCAGAAATCCCTCGAATATCAAAAATAAATAATTTTAAAATAATAATTAAAAACAAAGATAAAGACATAATTCTCAAATCTCTTCTTTTAACTCTCATTCCAAACATCATCAGAAAGAAAGAACAAATTGCCCACAAAATAGGGAAGCCAATTTTATGGTTTTGATTGATGTAATAGGTAATAGTTTCTTTAGAACAGTCACTACTCAAAGCAATAATAGAATCTAATTCAGAACTTAAGACAAAGATGATGATAAAACATACCAACCACATAATTCCCTTTTGAAATTCTTTGACCATAAATGATTTCAGAAGAATGTTTTTAAATGTACTTAAAAGTAATAGAAGCACTAGAAGAATGTTTATATAATGATAGATATAGCTTGAGAGTTCACCATGTCCGTGTATATAAGAATTTCGCACATTAATTGTCATGAAATGATAAAACATGGGATAAGAAACAATCCCGACTAAACTTAAAAGAACACTTGTTTCTAAGAAAACAGGAGTTTCTTTTTTTCGAGCGATGAAACTTAAACCTAACAGAAATAAAAGATTATAACTTCCTATAATAATATCTTTAGTAGCATAATAACTCACGTATCTATTCAATTGATACCTCAATTCACAAAAGAAAGTGACATATAAACCAATAATGAAAAGTATATTTATTAGTTCTTGATATTCTTTTACTTTAAATCCACCAATTATAAATTCATCTTCCTCTTTTTTAATGAAAAATGTAGTTAAAAATAGGGTGACAACTGCAAAAATTCCAGTAATAAATCCTTTGTTAAAAATAGGGGGTAGCGGTTCTGAATTTAATGGGATGAAAAAGTAGGTTTCCTTCCAATCTAAAATTAAGCTAATTATCATTAACGTTAATATAATGACAGAAGAAAATTTCATTAATTTGATTCCTGATTTTTGCGATAGCCATAATAATAAAACTGTTTCAGCAGCCCAAAAGATGGTAATTTGATTTCCTTGTAATTGAATTGGAGCAGCTAAACTTAAGAAAGTAAGAACCAATCCTATCAATAAGTATACTAGTGTTTTATCAACTTTGTCATTTTTATACAAAGCATAAGCAAATCCAAAATTGAAAAGGGCGACTAAAATAGTGAATAAACCTTTGTAGTCACCACCATATACATTTCCGAAAATATATAAGCCAATTGTGAAATAAAGAAAGGTATTACTTAATAGAATTGATATTTCGAGTCCATTGAACTTTCGACTTTCTTTTACATTGTTGATAATGTTCATCAAGAAGAAAATTAAATAAAACAGAGAAGAAAAAACGAATGCACCAATGTATGAAGGATGAGAAGCCCAGATCACATCTTTAACAAACCAAGCTCCAAAGAGTATTATTGTAAAAACGTACGAGATAACATTGATTGCATTCCACTTTTTGAAGTAGGCCAATGAAAGCATTCCGACATTTAAAATCGATACATAGGTGAATAAAGCGATATAACTTCCTTCTCCAGTGCTGACCATAAATGGACTCGTAAAACCACCAATTAAAGCTAAGATTGCTAATTCTTTTCGATCATAAGAAACAGATAATAAAACGCCAAAAGAAGTAATACACATCATTATAATAAAGGCTGGAATTTTTTCAAAAACATGGTATTCATGAAAAGCGATAGTTATGGTGAAATAAAGTATGGCGAGACCACCACCTACTAAAACAGAACTGAAACTAGCAAACGTTTTTCTTAATTTATGAGCTAATCCAATTAAAATACCTCCGCAAGCAATACCAATTGCTGTTCTAAAAATTTCATTAATCCAGCCTTGACTTATTGCATATTTCACAAAGAAGCCAATACCTAAAACAAGAATTCCAATTCCAATTTTATTCATTAAATTTTCACCAATAAATTTTTCTAAATCCGGATTTTTATCAAAAAAAGAAAGTTCAGGTTCTTTTTCTATAATTGGATTAGATTTAAGATTGACACGATCTTGTTGGATTTCAAGTTCTTTAATACGTTCAGCATTCTCTTCTATAATTCGTTTTTCTTCTAAATTACGTTTTGCAATCACTAAAATAGGATCAACTTTACTCTCTAAAATATCTGGAATTATTTTTTCTTCAACAACAACAATGTTGTTTTCGATAATTGATTCAGGAGTTATAATTGATTTTCGGTCTTCTATGTCCGAAGTTTTTGTAATAGTAGATTTGTTAATTGTCAACTCTTCTATTCTTTTCAGAACCACATCTTGATATGTTCTTAAATTAGTTTTAAGAATTTCAGTGTTTTTTTTGATTTCAGAAATACTATTATTCTGACCATTTATTACAAGTAGAAGAATAACAAAGCCTATAAAAATTAATATTTCCATATTTTGTTGATATGTTAAATTAGAATTTTGATATGTAAAATTAATTTAATTTCTCAAATATTAAATAAGAAGATGATTTATAAATAGATTACCTCAGTTTTATATCTTGAGAATTTTCAGTTTCTTGGGATTTATATTCGACTGCTTCATAATTTTTAAGTAGAAACAAAACACCAGTTTAAGGACTTCTAAATTGGTTTTAAAATTCATTTGTTTTTGAATAAATTTTAAGATTTAAAACTATTTTTTAAATTAACATTAAATTATTGATTATTAAATAATTAAATTCATTTTAGGGGGGTACTTAAAAACCAGAATAGCCCAACCTTTTTCTTTTTCAGCAGGAACATTCTTCTATGATGATAGTTTAGGATGGATTAATCATTCTTTTCAAGGTGATAAATACATCTATGATAGAATAACAAATATTTATATTTCGGGAGGATTTGAATCATCATATAAATTATCAAATCATTGGTCTATTAATGCTTAAATTATATACAATCAAGGCATATATAAAATGATTCGATTCCATACTTATCGAAGCTATACTGAAAGTATAACGGGTTATTCTGAGTTTGATGAGCAATGGTCATTTACACGCTTAAGTTATTGTGCTTTTTTAACTGGAATATCTTATAATTTTTGATTTTTATCACTCAAAATAAATCCGTTATTCATCTTAATGTTTGAATATTATTAACAGAAATAGTTAAGTCTTAGTAATATGACTTAAACTAATTGAATGTTTATGATTTATCAAAATAGATTGATTTTACAACGAAATAATTGTAAGTGAATAAAGTCCTGTTAATAATTTTTAATCTATAAATGAGAAAAGTTATTTAAAGATACATACTTAGCATGTTTTTTTTAAATCGAATATCGTTAAATTAATAACCAATTTAAACAAGACTGTTTTTGTCTGAATTTCAACATCTTACAGAGTTATTAAAGTTATTCACGAAAATTGTTAAAAAACATGAAAAGATTATTCTATATAAGTAAACTCTTTTAATTATTTTTGCACTCAATTTGGAAAAATGTTTTTCTGAATTTGAAACTAAAAAAAGAGCATAAAATGCCAAAAAACAATTCTTACAAATCCATTCTTATAATTGGAAGTGGTCCAATCGTTATCGGTCAAGCATGTGAATTTGATTATGCTGGTTCTCAAGCAGCTCGTTCTCTTCGTGAAGAAGGAATTGAAGTGACAATCATCAATTCAAATCCGGCTACTATTATGACGGATAAAGTAATAGCAGATAATATTTATTTGTTGCCACTTGAATCTGATAGTATTATTGAGATCTTGAAAAAACATAAAATAGATGCTGTTCTTCCTACAATGGGAGGTCAAACGGCGTTGAATTTATGTATTCAATGTGATGAAATGGGTATTTGGGAAGAATACGGTGTTGAAATCATAGGAGTTGATATCAAAGCAATCGAAATTACTGAAAATAGAGAAGAATTTAGAGAATTGATGTTGAAAATTGGGGTTCCAATGGCACCACAACAAACAGCTAAATCATTTTTAGAAGGAAAAGAAATTGCTCAGAAATTTGGTTTCCCTTTGTGTATTAGAGCTTCTTTTACATTAGGTGGGGCAGGAGCTTCTATTGTCCACGACCCAAAAGAATTTGACGATTTATTATCAAGAGGATTGGAACTTTCTCCGATTCACGAAGTAATGATTGATAAAGCGTTGCTTGGATGGAAAGAATTTGAATTAGAATTATTGAGAGATGCAAACGACAATGTTGTAATCATCTGTTCGATTGAGAATTTTGATCCAATGGGAATTCATACTGGTGATTCTATTACTGTTGCTCCAGCTATGACTTTGTCAGATCATACATTCCAACGAATGAGAGATATGGCAATTTTGATGATGCGTTCAATTGGAAATTTTGCAGGTGGATGTAATGTTCAGTTTGCAGTTTCTCCAGATGAAAACGAAGATATAATTGCAATTGAAATTAATCCTAGAGTTTCTAGATCGTCAGCATTGGCTTCAAAAGCAACTGGATATCCAATTGCAAAAATTGCTTCTAAATTAGCTATCGGTTACCATTTAGATGAATTAGATAATCAAATTACAAAAACAACATCTGCTCTATTTGAACCAACTTTGGATTATGTTATTGTTAAAATTCCTCGTTGGAATTTTAATAAATTCCCAGGAACCGATCGTAAACTAGGACTTCAGATGAAATCTGTAGGAGAAGTTATGGGGATTGGAAGAACTTTCCAAGAAGCACTTCAAAAAGCATGTCAATCTTTAGAGGTTGATAGAAATGGATTGGGAGCAGATGGAAAAGAATTAACAAATCAGGATGAAATACTTCACAGTTTAGAATTCGCAAGTTGGAATCGTTTGTTCCATATTTACGATGCCATTAAATTGGGGATTCCATTCAAGAAAATAGTCGAGAAAACGAAAATTGATATTTGGTTTTTAAAACAAATTGAAGATTTAATTAAACTTGAACGTAAAATTGAAAAGTTTCAGTTAGGATCAATGCCAAAAGAATTGATGTATGAAGCGAAACAAAAAGGATATGCAGATAGACAAATTGCTCATTTATTGAGGTGTTTAGAATCTGAAGTTCATGCAAAACGTGTTGAGTTCAATATTAACCGTGTTTATAAATTGGTTGATACATGTGCTGCTGAGTTTGAAGCAAAAACACCTTATTACTATTCAACGTTTGAATTTGAAAATGAGAGTGTAAAATCGGATCGTAAGAAAGTAGTGATTCTAGGTTCAGGCCCCAACAGAATCGGTCAAGGAATTGAATTTGATTACAGTTGTGTTCACGGTGTAATGGCTGCTAAAGAATGTGGTTATGAGACAATTATGATTAATTGTAATCCTGAAACTGTTTCTACAGATTTTGATACGGCTGATAAATTATACTTTGAGCCAGTTTTTTGGGAACATGTTTATGATATTATTAAGCATGAACAACCAGAAGGTGTTATCGTTCAATTAGGTGGTCAAACTGCTTTGAAAATGGCTGAAAAACTTGAAAGACACGGTATTAAAATTATCGGAACGAGTTATCAAGCATTGGATTTAGCGGAAGATAGAGGAAGATTTTCTCAAGTTTTACAAGAAAACAACATTCCTTTCCCTCAATATGGTATCGTAGAAAGTGCTGAACAAGCAATCGAATTATCGGATACATTAGGTTTTCCATTATTAGTTCGTCCTTCTTATGTATTGGGTGGACAAAAAATGAAAATCGTTATTAATAAAGAAGAATTAGAACACCATGTTGTTGATATTATCAATGAAATGGGGAACAATCAAATTCTTTTAGATCATTTCATCGGTGGAGCTATTGAAGCAGAAGCAGATGCGATTTGTGACGGTGAAAACGTTTACATTATTGGAATCATGCAACACATTGAGCCTGCTGGAATTCACTCGGGAGATTCGTTTGCCGTATTGCCTCCTTATAACTTAGGTGATTTTGTAATCCAACAAATAGAAGATATTACGAAGAAAATAGCAGTAGCTTTAAAAACAGTTGGATTGATGAATATTCAATTCGCTATTAAAGACGATAAAGTTTATGTTATTGAAGCGAATCCTAGAGCGTCAAGAACTGTTCCTTTTATTGCAAAAGCTTACGATGAGCCGTATGTGAATTATGCTACTAAAGTAATGTTGGGAGCGAAGAAAGTAACTGATTTTAATTTTAATCCTCGTAAAGAAGGTTATGCGATTAAAATACCAGTTTTCTCTTATGAAAAATTTCCTGATGTCAAAAAAGAACTAGGACCAGAAATGAAATCGACTGGAGAAGGAATTCGTTTTATTAAAAACTTAAAAGATCCTTATTTTACTAAAATTTATTCTGAACGTAACTTATATCTTTCAAAATAATGATCGTAGAAGCTAGTGTTACTGGACTCATAAAGACTGGATTGATGGTTGTTGGAGCAATTGTGTTGCTTCGATTTATAGGTCAAATCATGGAAGGGAAACGTAATCTAGAAGAAGAAAGAAGATCAAAAGCAGAAAAAGATAAGTACGAAAAAGCACAAAAAAAATCAAAATTGAATTTTGGAAAAATTTCAATTTTAAAAGATACTTCTAAAAAATCAACATCTTCAACAATTGAAGATGTTGATTATGAAGAAATTGTTTGATTTTTCAGAGAATTTAAGTCTAAACTTTCCTAAATCCAAATCAAAATCACTATCTTCAAACCCTAATTGGTTTATAATAGGTATACACTACTTATTTTAATTCTATAAATAGTTTAAATTTTTTTTGATAATTAAGGTTTTATGGTAAATGTTTTTATTAAAAAAAATCAAAATTATTCTAAACCATTGGAATATATTCTGACTGTATTATCTCAAAATAAATTTTTAAAAATTGCTTTTTTAGATGAAAAGAATAATTGCAATCTACTATTTGATCACACAGATTCTCAATCACTTTTAATTAATACTGAGTTTTATACTAAGTTAATTGATAATTCCCAGTTTGAATTCGAAATTCATTTTAAACATAAACCTATCATCTTATTTCCAACAACTAATGAACCGGATTGGTTAAGTACAGCGTTCTATATGATTAATTCCTTACAAGAATATAATTGTGATTCAAAAAGGTTGGATAAATATGGAAGGTTTAAATACGAAAATTCGTATCAAAATAAATTTAATTGTATAGAAGAAAATTTGGTGCAAAAATGTTTTGATAATTTTGTAAGTCAAAATTCCTATTTAGCCAATCTAGAGATAAATGAAAGAGCTACAAAAGTTTTTATTTCGCATGATATTGATTTGATTCATGGTTCATTTTTACAAGATGGTTTATGGGCTATTAAAAAAGGAAGATTCGATATTGTTCTGAAATTAATCATGAATGAAATAATTCGAAATCCAAGTTGGAGAAATATTGATAAAATTTCAAAGTTACATTCATTGTATGACTTAAAATCTACTTTCTTTTGGATAGCTACTCAGAAAACTTCTGAAAACAAAATAAAAAATGCAGATTATTCAATGGCAGAAGTCAGTAAATTGATTCAATTTTCTGAAAGCAATGGATTGCATAAAAGTTGTTTTTCAAGTTCAATAGATGAAGAATTATCAGAGTTGCCTTTTGAAACTAAATTAAATAGATATCATTTTTTAAAGTTTAATTTACCAAATGCTTATGAATCGATAGAGGCTTCTCAGCTAAATTTTGATGCAAGTTTAGGATTTGCAGAAAGATATGGTTTTAGAAATAATTATGGTTTACCTTTCAAACCATATAATTTTTCAACAGGAAAAGCATATAGTTTTGTTGAAGTGCCCTTAAATGTTATGGATGTTACTCTTCATAAATACATGAAAGTACCGACTTCTGATACTTCTTCAAAAATTATTGATTTTATAGAAAATCATAAAACCAATTCAGTACTGTCAATACTTTGGCATAACAATTATTTTACAGATTATAAGTTTTCAGGATATCTTCAAGAATATAAAAAAACGCTTTTATATTTACATGAAACAAAAGTAGAGTCAATTACACCAACCGAAATTATAAAACTATATACTTATGATTAATGATAATATTGAGATTTCTCTTTTGAAGGATTCTGATATTGATGAAGTTATATCTTTCTTCAATATAGTTGCAAACGGAGCTAGAAATAGTAAGAAATTCGCTTGGGAGTTTCAAAATGCTCCTGCTGGAAAAGCTATTTATGTGATTGCTAAAGATATAACTACTCAAAAGATAATAGGGACACAATGTGCAATTCCAATTGAATTAATTACGGACGATGGAAAAGTAATTCTTACTGGAAAGTCTGAAGATTCTATTCTTCATCCAGATTATAGAGGAATGAAAATATTCGATAAGATGTATCAATATCTTTTTATAAAATGCAAAGAGCAAGGAATAAAATATTTGTGGGGTTTTACATCAGCTAAAAAACCTTTTTTTAAATTAGGATTTGAAATTCAATACGACCATAGTCAATCTTTGAAGGTTATTGATACTTTTTCATCTTACAAATATCTTTCAAAATTGAATTCGAAAAATAATTTTATTTCATTGACTAAAATTTTTTCACTGAGTGTTTTATCTAAATTATATTCGATCAAAAATAGTTTTATTTCAACGAAAGAAATTGATAGAGATTTCACTTATGATATTATGAAAAGTCTATCGAAGGATAGCTCAAATATAGTTAATCCAAGTTTCAAAGGATTTATTATTAAACAAGATATTCCTTTTTTAGAATGGAGAATTGAAAATAATCTTTATCACGATAAAATATTCAATATTAATTTTTATAAAAATAAAGTACCTGTTGCAAATTTGTTATTTAACCATCATATTGATGGAGTTTGGTATTTGATAAATGATATTTACACTTCTGAAGTCTCGGAAGAGCAAAAATGCAAGATTCATAATAAAGCAATAAAAATACTACTTCAGCAAGAGCAAAACACAATTAAGCTTATCAGAACGTGGGATTTTACTCATAATGAGTATGGTAAAAATGAATTAGAAAATAGAAAAAGAATCGGTTATTATCATTTAGATAGAGGGATTTCATTTGTTTGGAAAAGTCTTGATGATAATAATGAACTAGATGTTACTAATTTTAATTTATCAAGAATTGCAACCCAAGGTATAATTTAATTTTTAATACTTATGTTTCATTCAAAATTTGTAACTTCAACCCCTAATTGATTAATAATATTAAAAAAACATGAAAAATTTCTTCGCGAAAAATTGGACACATTTTATTGTTATAGCCTTTTTTTTAATCTTAACGATTACTTACTTTTCTCCTGCTTTTAATGGATATGGTTTAAAACAACATGATATTGAACAGTTTTCTGGGATGGCTCATGAAACTGTTGAGTATAGAAATAAAACTGGAAATGAATCGCTATGGACAAATTCTATGTTTGGAGGAATGCCAACTACTCAAATTTCAGTTGCCTATACAGGAAATCTATTTCAAAAAACGTTATTTGAATTTGTACAGTTTTTCAATGGTCCTTCTTCTGTCGTTTTAATACATTTAATTGGTTTTTACATTTTAGCTTTGTGTTTAGGGTTAAATCCAATTGTTGGAGTTATTGGTGCAATAGCAGTTTCTTTTTCGTCGTATGAAATTATTATTTTAACAGCAGGGCATAATACGAAAGCTATTGCTGTCGCTCTTATTGCGCCGACTGTCGGAGCATTTTTGATGGCTTATAGGAGGAATTGGAAATGGGGGGCAATTTTATCAGCCTTATTTATGTCGTATCAATTAGCAGCAAATCATTTACAAGTGACATATTATATGGCTTTTCTTTTAGGAGGATTGGGAGCTTATGAATTGTTTAATGCGATTAAAACGAAAGAATTTAAAAAGTTTTTAATCACAACTTCAAGTGTAATAGGGGCCTATTTATTGGCTTTTATAATTAATTATGGTAATATTTCATTGACGAATGACTATTCTAAACATACAATTCGATCAGCAAATGATGTTACAATTACTCCTGATGGTACTACTTCAAAAGTTCAGTCTAGTGGATTGGATAAAGATTACATCACAAATTGGAGTTATGGAATAGGGGAGTCATTTACTTTATTATCACCAAATGTTAAAGGAGCTGCTACTGTTCAGTTGGGTGGAAGTCAATTTGAAGAATTAGCTGACAATTCTGAAGAGCTTTCAGCTGAAGATCTCGAATCCGCAAAAAGTATGGCTGTATATTGGGGAGATCAACCGATGACTTCTGGACCAGCATTTATTGGTGTAATCGTAATTTTCTTAAGTTTACTTGGAATGATTTATTTAAAAGATAAATCAAAATGGGTATTGTTAGCTGTTTCAATTTTATGTCTAGTTCTTTCATGGGGAAAAAACTTTATGGGATTAACAGATTTCTTTATTGATAATGTCCCTGGTTATAATAAATTTAGAACTGTGACTATTATTTTGGTAATTGTTGAGTTTTGTCTTCCTTTAATTGCGGTTTTATTTTTAGATCAATTAATTAAAGAAAGAGAAGTCATAAAAGAGAATAAAAAACCATTTTTAATTGCATCCGCATCTTTGTTTGTCTTCATTATTGGAATGAAAGTGATGGGGCTAGGTGATCATTATTCTGCAATTACAGATAATAACCAATTGGATGAATTACGTGCAAATTATGAATCAAGTATAATGCAAGCTGATCCAGCTATGATGTTATCTGAATACCAGATAGATGTCACTAATAGACAACAGGTTAGTGAATTTATAGAGGTGAAGGCTATTAAAGTACTTAATGCAATTAAAGAAATTAGAAAAGAAATATACAATTCAAGTTTAAGTACTACTTTATTGATTTTATTTTTCGCTATTGGATTGGTCGCTTTACTTTTTTATACATCTGTTTCGACTGTTTATGTTTATGTTGGATTGGCAATTTTAGTGATGGTAGAATTAATTCCAGTCGATAAAAATTATTTAAGTAGTGAATTATTAGAAGATGAGGTAACGTATAAATATTGGACAGAGAATTCTCATATTTTATTCCCTTCTACTTCAGAGCCTGCTGATGATCAAATTTTAGCTTCTGA